>CAYMKG010000133.1:0-3464 GCA_964391145.1 uncultured Planctomycetales bacterium | reverse complement strand
AGTGGAAGGATAAGCCATTAAAAGAATTTACACAATTTATTTGACATTACCCGCCTTCGGCAATGCTAAATAAAAATAAGTAAAATAAGGGACTGGAATAGACATCATACCCCCCTGTAGTTAAGGAAGCAAGCTTTTTATTAAGCAAGGCATCAAGGTCAACCGGAGGCAACATCAGGGTTTCTTTTAGTATATCTGGCCGTTTTTCTTGAGCTAATTGCCAAGGGCTTTTGTTTTCTTTGTAGGTATTGGGTCTCTGGAGATTGAAGAAGAGCTGATAGGAGCAGACCTTTTGCATAAAATCATCTCTATCAGCAAAACTCTCAATTTCATAGAATTCAGCTTCAATGAGACTGTGCACAGTTTCCACATCGGACTGGAATCTGTGTGCTCTTGGCGGAATAGTGCCGTGTGTGGAAATGGAGTCAGAATTAATTTTGAGAAAAAAGTGATAAAAAATAAATCTGACCCCCCTATCCTCTAAATCCTATCCTCATTTTCTCTTGAAATAATGACTAAAACTGATATGATATTTGAGACAATATTTTGCTGGCGTAGCTCAATGGCAGAGCAGGACTTTCGTAAAGTTCAGGTTGGTGGTTCGACTCCACTCGCCAGCTTAATTTTAAATCCGGGCGTAAATAATTATTGCGGTCAGTCCATAATTCGTTGTAAATAATAGGGTAATAAAATAGGTTAGGCTCATCAAGAGGGGTTTATCTTCAATGGCCAGGTTCAGAGAGGTGTTAAAAAATAGAAATTTCTTTCTCCTTTGGCTAGGACAGGTCATATCTCAGTTTGGCGAGCGGCTTAGTCAGATGGCTCTGATCGGTTTAGTGTATATGCACTCTCCCGGCTCAACATTTCAGTTAGCAAAGATTCTTTCCTTTACGATATTGCCGGTATTCCTGATTGGTCCGGTAGCCGGCGTTTACGTAGATAGATGGGACAGACGCCGGACTATGTTTGTCTGCGATTTTTTGCGCGCCAGCTTCGTTTTACTAATACCCTTATTACTCCTGCTGCAAAAGCCCCTTATTTTGATTTATATTCTGATATTTATTATCTTCTCCGTTGGAAGGTTTTTTATCCCCGCAAAACTCTCGATTGTGCCCGAGCTGGTTGGAAAGGAAAATCTGCTTATGGCTAATTCCCTGGTTAATATTACTGCGATGATTGCAGCGATACTGGGGTTTGGCATCGGAGGGCTGATAGTGGAGTGGTTAGGAGTCAAGGGAGGCTTTTACCTGAACGCGGCCGGATTTTTTATTTCCGGAATATTTATTTTTTCTATAAGTCAGAGAAAAGTCTCTTATCTTAAAATCAGCCAGTTGAGTAAAGAAATTGTTGAGTTAATCAGAAAGTCGGTGATTCAGGAGATAAAAGACGGCATTATTTATTTTATCAGACAGAAAGATGTTAGATTTACCGGCGCGATTATGTTTTTCTTAGGCGGGGCGCTAGGTGCGGTATATGTAGTAATGATTGTATTTGTGCAAAAGACCCTGCAGTCAGCGACAAAGGATCTGGGACTTTTAATAATGTTTTTAGGTCTGGGTCTGTTTTTGGGCTCGCTGAGCTATGGCCGCTTCGGCCACCGCATTTCCCATTTTAAGGCAATATGTTTTTCATTGGTTATCAGCGGCATGATTTTGGCGATTTTTGTTCTAAGCTTAAACCGCTGGCCCCATTTTTTGCTCGCCGCTTGTCTTGCTTTTGTATTAGGGTTGGCTGTCTCTCCGATTATTATCTCTTGTAATACCTTAATTCACAATGCCAGCCACAACCAAATGATGGGCCGGGTTTTTAGTTCGTTAGAGATTTTAATGCATTTCTCCTTTGTTTTATTTATGTTTTTAAGTAGTTTTTTGGCCGAGCGGATTTCCCCCAACGCAATGCTTATAATTGTAGCTTGCCTGTTTGTATTTTTAGGAATACTTAATCTCGTTTTTCATCGTAAGATCCCATGGTTAAATTAGAAGAGAACAAGGTTTATTCTGAGAATCGTCGAATAGAGGATTCTCCTATTCCCGCAAAGGTTTACGTTCCTTTAAGTCAGCACATCGGGAAAATAACCACGCCTTTGGTCAGGGTCGGCGAGGAGGTTTTCCTTGGCCAGAAGATTGCTGCCTCTGATGCCGCTGTTTCCAGCTGCGTGCATGCTTCTGTTTCCGGCAAGGTAACGGCTATTCGTAACTGGCCGCATCCTACTCAAGGTGCGTGCAAAGCGATAGTTATTGATAATGACGGCAAGGATACGCAGCCCGCAACCCGCAAGCGATTAACTGAAGAGATTGAGAGATTGACTCCCGACCAGATCAGGCAGGCTGTGCGCCAGGCGGGTATTGTAGGGATGGGGGGTGCGGGTTTTCCGACTCATATTAAACTGACCCCGCCCAAGCCGTTAGATTCCTTTATTTTAAACGGCGCAGAGTGCGAACCTTATTCGACCGGCGATTATCGGCTGATGATAGAAAGGACTCGGGATATTTTGAAGGGCGTTGAGTTAATCGTGCGCTGCGTAGGGGTAAAAAAGGTTTATATTGCCATTGAGGATAACAAGCCCGAGGCTCTTAGGGCTTTTAAAGAAGGGATACGGGATACGGGATACGGGATACGGAGGGCGGGATATGAGGTGCGGGTTTTAAAATCTCAATATCCACAGGGGGGAGAAAAGCAGCTTATCAAAAATATCCTGAACCGAGAAATTCCCTCCGGTAAGCTTCCTTTTGATGTGGGAGTTCTGGTTAATAATGTAGGTACTGCATTGGCGGTATACGAGGCAGTTTACAAAAATAAACCGCTCTATGAGCGGGTGGTTACTGTGTCCGGTGACTGTCTGGAGAATCCCAGAAATCTATTGGTGCGCATCGGAGTGCCGGTGAGGGAGTTAATTGAGTTCTGTAAGCCCTTGAAGAAGGAGCCGGCTAAAATTGTAATCGGAGGGCCGATGATGGGAGTTGCACAATATACAGAGATGGTTCCGATAATCAAGACCAGCACCGCAGTTATCTTATTAAGCAGTCACTCGGTAAACGTATTCAAAGAAGATATTTGTATACGTTGCGGAGAATGTGTGCGTAACTGTCCTGTGGGACTCCAGCCCTGCCTGATTAGCCTGGCGGTTGAGCGAAGGAATTGGGAGCTGGCTAAGAGTTATTCGCCTCTGGATTGTATTGAATGCGGACTGTGCGCTTATTTATGTCCGGCAAGGAGAAATTTGGTGCAGTCAATAAAATATGCAAAATTAAAAGCTAAATGAGAGACATAGCAAGATTAAGCCTTGTACTTTTTTTGATTTGCGTAGTATCTGCCGCTACGCTGGCTGTTACTTTTAAGATTACCGAGCCGCGGATTATCCAGCAGCGTCGGCTTGAAGAGAAGAGGGCAGTAGAAAGAGTCTTGCCGCAGGCCCCATCGGCAATAGAAAAAATCGAAAAAGAGGATTTAGTTTTTTTTAAAGC
>CAYMKG010000132.1:0-3464 GCA_964391145.1 uncultured Planctomycetales bacterium | reverse complement strand
AGAAACTACGGCTGTAAGAGTTAATGAATTCGTTATGTCCGCAGATGAGTTCCAAGAGCAATTTGACAATTCCGATTATCCCGCCAATAAACAGGGGAAAGAAAAATTTTTAAAAGATTTAATTAGTCGCAAACTGCTACTCCAAGAAGCCGAACAGATGGGCTTAGATAAGGAGCCGGAATTTTTAAAAGAGGTCGAGCGTTTTTGGGAGAAAACCCTCTTGAAAAATATTATTTACCGCAAATCTAAAGAACTAGCCGGGGAAGTATCGGTTTACGAAGATGAAATCCGGGCTCAATATGAAAAGATGGTTGATAAGGGAGCGGCCGAGGGCAGTTACGAAGAGATGTATGACCAGATAAAATGGCAGCTGTTGCGCCAGAAGCAGGAGGCGGCTTTCAATGAGTGGCTGAAGGGTTTGCGCGAGAATTCAGAGGTCGAGGTAAATAAGCAGTTATTAGGATTAGATTAGCAAGGAGGAAATAATGATTAAGAAAGGCAACCATCGCCGAGTTTATTTTGTTGAAAGGAAATTTCAAACAAGTTTTATTTTGAAATTCTGTACTTTGGTATTTGTCGGCTCTTTGCTTACCGGCACTCTGGTTTATTTTTTCAGTCAGCAATCAACCACGGTTGTGTTTGAGCATAGCCGTGCATTGGTTAAATCTACCGCTGATTTTCTCCTGCCTCTTTTAATTCAAACAATAATTGTGGTCTGTGCAATTGTTGCGACGGCTGCAATTATTCTCACTCTTTATATTTCTCATAAAATAGCCGGGCCTCTCCATCGCCTGAAAAAGGAGTTTGCAGCGATTGGGTTCGGAGATTTGGTTGGTGATTTTTCTCTTCGCAAAGGTGACCAGCTCCAGGATATCGCTGTTAGTATGTCGGAGATGGTAAGGGGCTTAAGGGATAAAATCGCCGATTTGAAAAATAATTGGCGCGACTTTAAAGATAGTTGGCAAGGTTTTCTAAACACAGGCATTTCTGCCGATGCCAGGCAAGCCCAGGATATAGAAAAATTAAAACAGACAATCGCCAGGATAGAAAAAGACCTCGATTATTTTAAGATTCATAAATGAGGAAAATAATATCCCTGTTTATTTTTTTATTTTGCTTTTCTTCCCCCTGTTTTGCCCAGCCGACCGAATTTGTCCAAATTTCCCAGGCCAAATATTTTAACATATATTCTCCGCAGGGAGCAGATTTATTAAAATTAGTCCAGCGGTTAAATATTCGTTCGGAATACCTCTTGCTGGAAAGTCCCTCTCCTTCGGGGCAGGAAAAACTTCAGGACGCGTTGGGAGAAATTATTGACGCAATCTTCCTGGAGACTAGCGATATTTTGCATATGTATCTCTATGCCTTCAAAGGAAATATAAAAATCTGTCAAGATCAGAAGCAGCTAAATGCATTCTCCCGCAAATTTTTTGGCCAGGATTTGCGGGCGCCTTCGTTCTATAATCGCAAGACAAACTCTATTTATATTAATATACGAAACATCCGCCCCGAGGTTCTTGCATATGAAATGGCCCACGCAATCGTCTCTCATTATTATGTAGTCTTACCGCCTAAGCAGGTTCAGGAAATCTTAGCCAAGGACGTTGAATCTCAGATAAGGAAGTTGGTAAGGTAATGTGCGGAATAATCGGCTATATCGGAGACAGGCATGCCCAGCCAATACTTTTAAACGGACTTAAGCGCCTGGAGTATAGAGGGTATGATTCAGCCGGGATGGTTACTTACTTATCTGAAAAGGATGCGCTTTCAGCAAGAAAACTGTCCGGCAAGGTTAAGGATTTAGAGAATTTAGTTAAGAAGAAGTCTCTTTCTGGCAGTTTGGGCATCGCACACTGCCGCTGGGCAACCCACGGAGCGCCCAACCAGACAAATGCTCATCCGCATTTAGATTGTAAGGGTGAAATTGCAGTTGTGCATAACGGAATAATTGAGAATTATGCCGAGCTTAAACAGATTCTGATTAAAGAAGGGCACAAATTCAGAAGCCAGACTGACACCGAAGTAATTCCTCATTTAATCGAGAAGTTTTATAAAAATTCTACTCTTGAAAAGGCGGTAATGCGGGCAGTAAATTTGCTCTCGGGTTCATTTGCCATCGGAGTTATCTCTAAAAAAGAACCAACAAAACTCATTGGAGCGCGCTTCGGCAACCCGCTAATTATCGGGCTGGGTAATAATGAGAATTTTTTGGCTTCGGATGTGACCGCAGTCCTGGATTATACAAAGGAAGTAGTGTTTTTAGAAGAAAGAGAGATAGCCGTTCTTTCAAAAGGCAGCCCGATAAAGATATTCGACTTCTCCGGCGCCCGGACACAGCGCAAGCCGACTAAGATAAACTGGGATGTGAGACAGGCGCAGAGGGGCGGCTTCGCGCATTTTATGATTAAGGAGATAAACGAGCAGCCGGATATCTTAGAGAATATTTTTAAATACCGCATTAAGGATTCAGAGATATTCTTTGAGGAATTGAAGATAAACCGGGAGGAGCTGGCCAGGATAAAGAAGATAGTAATTGTTGCCTGCGGGACCGCTTACCATGCCGGAATGGTAGGCAAATATATATTGGAGGAGTTGGCTAATATCCCGGTTAGTGTTGATTTGTCCAGCGAATTTCGCTATCGGCAGGTTCTTTTGGACAAAGAGACATTGGCGATTACTATAAGTCAATCAGGAGAGACTGCCGATACCTTGGCTGCCCTGCGCCTGGCGAAACAGAAAGGCGTAAGGGTCTTGGGCATCTGTAATGTTTTAGGCTCAACCCTTACCCGTGAATGTGATGGGCTAATTTATACCCATGCCGGGCCGGAGATAAGCGTTGCCTCTACAAAGGCCTACGTTGCTCAACTGGCCATTTTATATCTACTTGCCCTTTATCTGGCCAGTATAAATTCTAAAATTTCGCCACAGCTCATCCGGAAGTATTTAGCGGAACTTAGACAAATTCCCCAGCTTCAAAGGAGGATATTAAATAACCAAAAAAACATCCGCAGGTTAGCGTATAAGCATTCTCATTTTGGCTCGTTCTTGTTTCTGGGAAGAAGCATAAATTATCCCTCAGCATTAGAAGGAGCATTAAAATTAAAAGAAATCTCTTATATTCCTGCCGAGGGTTATGCTGCGGGCGAAATGAAGCACGGTCCGATTGCCCTTATTGACGAATATCGGGCCGTAGTCTGCATCAGCCCTCAATCGAGAATTTATGAAAAGATGGTATCCAATATCCAGGAAATCCGCGCCCGCCGAGGCAAGATTCTAATTCTGGCTACCGAGGGAGATAACAAAATAAAAGAACTGTCTTCGGAGATTATATATATCCCCAAAATCAATGAAATCTTCTCTCCGCTTTTGGCCATTCTTCCCTTACAATTATTGGCTTATTATATTGCCCTCAAGCGAGGCTGTAATGTTGACCAGCCGCGTAATCTGGCGAAGTCAGTAACCGT
>CAYMKG010000131.1:0-3468 GCA_964391145.1 uncultured Planctomycetales bacterium | reverse complement strand
GCCTTTCGGGAAGGAGGATTTGCTCTAATTGCCAGGCTAATTTTCATATCAAGAATATGCCACCAAAAAAAGAAGGGATTTGCGACTACTGTGGCGCAAAACTCTATCAGCGCCCCGATGATAAAGAAGAGACGATAAAAAACCGGCTCAGGGTATACCGGAAAGAGGCGGAATCTTTAATCGATTTTTATAAAAATAGAAGCAAGCTTCTTCGCATGCCGGCAGATGAAGAAGCGGATATAGTTCTAAAAAAAATACTGGATAAGTTGAATGGTTACTTTAAAATCTCAACAAGAAATTCAATTGATGAGGGCGGCAGGCCAGATTTTAAAGAGAACTCTTGAGAAAGTAAGGACCTATGTGGTTCCGGGAAGGATTACTAAGGACATCGACGATTTAGCCGCTAAGCTCATAGAGCAGGAGAACGCACTCCCTGCATTTAAAGGCTACAGAGGTTTTCCGGCAAATATCTGCGTTTCCGTTAACGAACAAGTGGTTCACGGCATTCCGTCTTCTGAAAAAAAACTCAAATCCGGTGATATCGTCAGTCTGGATTTTGGGGTATGCTATAAAGGTTATTTTGCCGACGCCGCAGTTACTTTACCTGTGGGGAAAATCGATTCTTCCCGAAAAAAGTTAATCCGGGTTACCAGAGATTCTCTATGGCAAGCCATAAAGCAAGCCAGGCCTGGCAAATATCTGGGAGATATTTCCTATGCTATTCAGAGGTATGTTGAGTCTCAGGGATTCTCTATTGTCAGGCAATTTGTAGGCCACGGCATCGGCCGCAACCTTCAAGAGGAGCCGGAAGTTCCCAATTTCGGAAAACCTCACCAGGGCCTGCTTTTGAAAGAAGGTATGGTTTTAGCGATTGAGCCGATGGTGAATATGGGTAGTTGGGAAGTTGAAATTCTGAATGATAACTGGACTGTAGTCACAAAAGACAGGTCGCCTTCAGCGCACTTCGAGCATACCGTCGCAATCACCAGGAACGGCCCGGAAGTGTTGACCGGATAAAATATTTATTTCTTGTGGGATGAAAGAAGAGTTAATTGAAACAGAAGGAACGGTAATTGAGGCTTTGCCCAACGCGATGTTCAGGGTGGTGCTTGAGAACGGACACAAGGTCCTGGCGCATGTTTGCGGCAAAATGCGGATGCATTTTATCCGTATCCTGCCGGGCGACAAAGTAAAACTGCAATTGTCGCCTTATGATTTAAGCCGCGGTAGGATTACTTATCGCTATAAATAAGTAGTAAGGATTGGGAGGAATGAACCCCGCACCTTCTTTATATTCAAATGTATTTATAAATCAAGATAAGAATAGATGTTATATAGATTAAAATGAAAGAAATTCTGAATAAGGAAGAAGGTGCGGGGTGAATAAAGGAAAAGGTGCGGGGTGAAAGTAAAAGCTTCGGTAAAAAAAGTTTGCGAACGTTGTAAGATAATCCGGAGAAAAGGAGTAGTACGGGTAGTCTGTTCAAATCCTAAACATAAACAAAGACAGGGATGAATTTAGTGTGTAAGTGTGTAAGTTTATAAGTGTGTAAGTTAAAATTAAACACTATACACTAAGATACTTTACATTTCGTGCGACGAAGGAGTAAGGAAAGATGCCAAGAATTTTCGGTGTAGATATCCCAAAAGAGAAAAGAATAGAGATAGCGCTGACTTATTTATACGGCGTGGGTAGAACTCAGTCTAATAAAATTCTAAAACTTGCCCAAATTGACCCAAATATCAGAGCGAAGGATTTAAACGAAGAGCAAATTTCGCGAATAACAACGACCATGCAAAAATCTAACTTAAAAATTGAGGGTGATTTGCGGCGTTCAGTTTCTCAGAATATAAGGCGCCTTATTGACATCGGCTCCTGGAGAGGTCTTCGCCATAGAAGAGGATTACCCGTAAGGGGACAGCGCACCCGAACCAATGCTCGCACACGCAAAGGGCCCCGTAAGGGAGGTATGGCGGTTATTAAAAAGGAATCAAACAAAAAATAACAAGAGAAGAAGGAGTATTTAAATGGCTACAAAGGATAGGGCCAAAAAAAAGAAACTCGCAAAAGGAATAGCTTACGGCATAGCTCATATTAAGGCGACTTTTAACAACACCATCATCAGTATTACTGACAGGCAGGGCAATGCCTTGGTATATTCCTCAGCCGGAATGGTTGGTTTTAGCGGCTCCAAGAAAGCTACTCCTTTTGCCGCGCAAATTGCCGCTACGGATGTCGCCAAGAAGGCAAAGGAGATCGGCATAAAGGAAGTGGAGGTGAGGGTTAAGGGGCCGGGTTCAGGCCGCGAGTCGGCTATCCGGGCAATACAAGCAGCCGGACTTAACGTAACTTCCATTAAAGACACAACGCCTATACCTCACAACGGCTGTCGGCCGAAAAAACAGAGAAGAGTGTAATTAGTTGACAGTTCACAGTTCACAGTTGACAGAATGAGTAGTTGTTTAATGCGAATTACAGTAACAGAAAGTAGGTAAAATGGCAAGATATCGAGGTTCAGTTTGTCGGCTTTGTCGCCGGGAGAAAGAAAAATTGTTTTTAAAAGGCACTAAGTGCGATACCGAGAAGTGCCCCGTAGCCAGGAGGGCTTACGTTCCCGGTGAGCATGGCCAATCGCGTATTAAACTTACCAATTACGGACTGCAGCTGCGCGAAAAGCAGAAAGTAAAGAGGATGTATGGAGTCCTGGAGAAGCAGTTCCGAAGATACTTTCACCTTGCCTCCAAAGCTAAAGGCGTAACCGGTAAGATTCTCTTGCAGATATTAGAAAGAAGGCTGGATAACGTAATATTCAGGTCGGGCTTCGGACTTTCCCATGCTCAAGCCAGGCAAATCGTGCGACACAATTTTGTTTACGTAAATTCAAGGAGGGTAAATATCCCATCTTATTCGGTGAAAGCGGGAGACGTAATCAACATAAAAGGAAAAGAAGAAGCAGTCAAATTCATAAAAGATAACCTGGAATTGAGCAAAGATAGGACAAAACCAGCTTGGCTTCAAATTAATTTTGATAAGTTGGAAATTAAAATTATGCGCTTACCTGAAAGAGAAGACATTCAGCAGCCTATTAGAGAGCAGTTCATCGTAGAATTGTATTCCAAATAATAGCGTAGAGCGTATAGCGTAGAGCGTATAGTTATGCAGAAATACTTTTAAAATTTCTATATGCTAAACGCTATCCGCTAAACGCTAAAACGATTTAAATCTGGCATATCATTTTGATATCAGATTTTAATATTAACTTTAGGTAATTTAACAACTAGAAAAACATCAATTTCAACCCATTCTTGACACCGCAAAGACGCCAAACTACCGCAAAGGCGCAAAGAATTTTTGCGTTTTAGCGGAATTTTTGCGGTTTAGCGGTGTTCAGAGAGTAGTTCTTAATTGGCTAATTAACTTTTAAGGAGGAAAAATGGGTATAAAGTGGAAAGATTTTCAGCTGCCCA
>CAYMKG010000130.1:1198-3504 GCA_964391145.1 uncultured Planctomycetales bacterium | reverse complement strand
TGTTTTATTAAAGGCAATCTTATAGAAATGTTTGTTCCTTTGTTTAATTTACTATCTATGGCGATGCTGCCGTTATGCTTTTTAATAATCCCGTGGCTTAAATAAAGCCCCAACCCTGCTCCTTTCCCCGGAGCCTTCGTGGTAAAGAAAGGCTCGAATACCCTGGGCAAATCTTTTTTGGCTATTCCCGCTCCGGTGTCCGCTATAGTTATTTCGATAGCTTCCTTATCTCTACTTAATTTGGTTGATATGCTCAGCTTCCCGCCGCGCGGCATAGCGTCCAGACTGTTCAGAAATATATTCATCAGCGCCTGTTCAATTTCCCCTCTGTTTACGAATATTCCAGGAAGATTCTTTTTTAGTTTCTTGGTGATTCTTATATTATTTGCGGCAAGCCGCTTTCCGATTAGAAGAAGAGTTTTTTCGATTAAAGAATCCACATTTGAAGATTCCTTAATCCTGGTTGAGGTTTCGCGCGAAAATACAAGCAGGTTATTTACGATATGAGCAATTCTGTTACAGAGCTTATCCATTAACTGAAGAGATTTAGCCAGTTTTTTTTCTTTGTTTCTTTTTAATAGCCACTGAATTTCTCCGGAAATGGCGGAAAGGGGATTGTTTATCTCGTGGGCTACCCCTGCAGCAAGCTGGCCGATTGAGGCCAGCTTCTGCGCCTGGATTAATTCGGCTTCGGCCTTTTTCCGTTCGGTTACGTCCATTATAGCACCAATCATCCGCACGGCCTTGCCTTTCTCGTCGTGTAACACATAACCACGGTCGATAACAAAGGCGTAAGAGCCGTCTCTGCGCAGAAATCTGTATTCATCCGACCATTTCTCCTGGCCGCTATCAATTATTTCGTGGATGCCAGTTACTACTCTTTCCCTGTCATCCGGATGGATTCGCTCCTTCCACCAGTTAGCATTAAGCCCTGCTTCTTTTTCTGAATAACCAAATAGCGTCTTCAAGCCTTCGTTCCAGACTACCTCGTTGGTTACCAAATCCCAATCCCATATCGCATCAAACGTTGCGCTCGCTACAAGACGAAACCGCTTTTCATTTTCCCGCAGGGCCTGTTCAACTTTTTTGCTCTTGGTAATGTCTATAAAAATCTCAAGTAGATATTCCTTGTCCTTCAGAATTACAGGCACTACAGTTTTTAAAACAGGCATACTTTGTCCATTTGCCTTGAGTAAGGTATTTTCCGAATTATATATTTTAAGATTATAGTCGGTAATAGGGCAGTGTCCTTTTTGGGGTGGGCAGATAAATCTATGGCATACAGCGCCTATAACGCGGCCTTTGGGAGCCTCAATCATCTGAATGGCCGCGGGATTGGCATCAACAATTGTGTGGGTCGTTGGATCAATTATCACAATGCCTACCGGTATGGAATCCAATATGTACTTCAGGCGCTCGCCGCTTTCCCGCAGGGAATTTTCCACTTTTTTTCTCTCGGTAATATCGCGGATAATCCCTCTTGCTCCCACAATTTTACCGTCTTCTTTTATTACCGTTGAATTGTGCTCAATAAAGTGAATTTGTCCTTCTTTATCAAATACGGCGATTTCCGCGGTGATTTCTTCTTCTTCCAGAAGCTTGCGGAAATCCGTTTCGGCTTTTTCTCGCCATCCCTGAGGAATTATAACTGAAAACCTTTTACCAATTAACTCTTCCGGCTTGTAACCCAAAATTGTCTCTACAGCCGGATTTATCCAGGTATAAATCCACTCCTCGTCAACGGTGTAGATTATATCCTTCTCTTTTTCTACAAGATGCCTGTACTTTTCTTCAGCTTTCTTTAATTCAGCAGTCCGCGTTTCTACCCTGGCGTCCAGCTCTGCTTTTAGTTTCTCAAGTGCTTCCTTTGCGCGCTTATGCTCAGTGATTTTAAGGAGTAGATTCAGGTCGGCGTCAATTGAGTTTTTGATTTGCCAAATCAGTTTTTGATGAACAGGCAGGTAGTGATTTTCTTTCTTGTCGAGCACGCAGATTATCCCGAACATCTCTCCGTCAGGCCACATTAAGGGAAGTCCTAAATACGAAATCATTCCGAGAGCAACATCCGGGCTGCGTTCCCACTGCGGGTCGCGACGGGCGTCGGGAATTAGAAGCTGGCTGCGTTGTGCTATAACCGTTTCGCTGTATAGTCCGATATCCAAACTAAATCTTTGGCCTTTTTTGTAAGGATTGTCCGGAGTGGCGCTGGCCAGGAATACCTCAACCTCCAGCGGATAAATCTTCATAATAAGCCCTGCGGGAACGCCGATAACCGCAGCCATTAAATCCGCGTTTTTCTGCCATTT
>CAYMKG010000130.1:0-1098 GCA_964391145.1 uncultured Planctomycetales bacterium | reverse complement strand
TAACCAGATTCTTCACCAGCACCTCGCAAACGTCTCTGTCGTCGTCTATTACGAGAATCTCGTGCCTCACATCTGTTCTTACGCTATATGCTTCTGCCATCATTTTTTTTGAGAGCATTGATTCAGAGGTCTCGTTTTTATTTTACTGTTATATATTTTTACTGTCAACTCAATTTATCCCGCCCTTGCGCGCAAGGGCGGGATTTATCGGTTTAATGTTTATTCCGGCAAAGCTATCCAGACCCCCTGATTCTTGCAGCCAGCCGTTCTGCAGTCCGAATTTCAGCATCGCTTCCTGCGCCCTGGCGTATTCTTGTTCAGTAATGCGCCGGGAAAGTTCGGGAAATTCAGAGGCTTTGTAGCAGGGTAGATATTGACTCATCAGGCTGATGTGGATATCAGGAGAGAGTTTGGTGGCTATAAACTGCATTACCTGTTCGGTTCCGGCAATGTTTTCAGGAAGAACCAAATGGCGGATTATCAAACCTCTTTTTATCAGGCCCTGTTTATCAACCCCGGCAATTCCCACTTGTTTGAACATCGCGGTAACTGAAGCCCGATTGTATTTGGGGTAATCATCGGCTTTTGAATACCTGGCCGACATCTTGCTTTCAGCATAGCGTATATCCGGGAGGTATACATCTACTATGCCGTCTAAAATCTCTATTACTTCAGGAAGCTCATAGCCGCCTGTATTATATACTAAAGGCAGCCTCAAGCCCTGAGGGATTGCCAGGAATAAGGCTTCTAATATCTGAGGCATAACGTGGGTGGGTGTGACCAAATTTATGTTATGACATCCCTTCTCCTGCAGTTCTATCATAAATTTAGCCAACGCCCGGGCGCTCACCTCTCTGCCTTGATTTTGCTGGCTGAACTTGTAGTTCTGACAATAAACGCAAGCCATATTGCATCCTGAAAAAAACACGGTTCCTGAGCCCAGAAAGCCTGAAATGGGCGGCTCTTCTCCAAAATGCCGCATGTAGCTGTAAACGCTGGCTAGCCTCCCCGTTTTACAAAACCCCTTTTTGTTTTCTAATCGGTTTACCCCGCATTTGCGCGGGCAGAGTGAACAGGATTCAAGAAGACTAACTGCTG
>CAYMKG010000129.1:0-3534 GCA_964391145.1 uncultured Planctomycetales bacterium | reverse complement strand
CCGAAAAAAAGCAGCGGTATTTTGCTAAATTCCTGAACGATTTAAAAAACAAGCCTAAAACCTATCTCACTATAGAATAACCTTCCGGGATATTCTGAAGACCGGGGTTAACAGGCGAGTTTGATGATTTTTCTTAGGATATAAATCAGGCTGGCTCTCTCAATTGCCTGGCAACGCACATATGCTTCCTCTAAACTCCTGCCCACGCAGACCAAGCCGTGGTTTTTCAGTATTACAGCATCCTCCTGCTTAAGCGCCTTACTTACAACCTTGGCTAATCTAAGCGTTCCTGCTCTAATATAGGAGATAATCCGCAGGCGCCCTTTTTTTATATTCGCCAAGAATTCGTAATCCCCAGATCTAAAGGAGTTTATCGTGCTTGAGAGCGCAACGCAGAAAGGAGGATGGACGTGAATAACTGCACGGATATCCGGGCGTTGAAGATAACAAAGAATGTGCATTCGATATTCAGAGCTGGGCTGGCTCAGCTTAGGTCTTATCCTGCCTGTTTTTAAATCCACGCTGACGTAATCGCCTGAATTTGCTTTCAGCATGTTAATACCTTTTGCTTTTATGAATATAACGTTACCGCAGCGGATGCTTATGTTTCCACCCGAGCCGATAATAAACTCAGCCTCCGCTATTTTTCTGCCGTATTTAACCAGCTCCTGCTTTACTATTTTTTCTCTGTCCATGGAAAAATTTTTGAAAGGATAAACTGACCGTTTAGCATAAGCGGCTGCTGCTTGAGTCTAAGATACACTCGTATTTTCTTCGGAGGATATTTATTCGACCTTAATTGCGCCTACAGGACACTGTTGGGCAATTTCAGAAAGGGAATGCTGACTACACTCTGAGCCCTTTACCTGAGCAACTCCCTCAGAGTTAACTTGAAAACTCTCGGGGCAAAGTTGTTCGCATAACCCGCATCCTATGCAAGTAGAAGCATCCACAGTTACCTTGTCCATAATCTTTTACCTCCGCCTTCTTAACGCTCCATAAAATTCTCGAATTTTTCCTCGTGATCTATTTCCTCGGATAAAATGTGTAGAATCAATTGATGAGTATTAAAGTCTCTTGCCTGGGTCTTTTTAGCCAGCTTATGGTAAACCTCAATTGCATTTGCCTCCACCTCTGTCACCACCCGAATGATGCGGTTGATGTCCGCACTGTTTTTTGGAGGAGCAACGTAAGGATAGTTGGCGTTTTTTTCCAAATCCATCGGATTTGCGGTAGGCGCATCTCCTAATTTAGTAATTAAATCAGCTAATTCCTTAGCATGTTCTAACTCATCCTCGGCAATGCCTGTGAGAAGCTCTTTCATGCCCTGGTAATACTTGCCAGAAACCACCTGAGCCATATACCAGTACAAATAATAAGCCAGCCATTCATCGCAATAGGCCTTGTTAAGTTCTTTCACTAGCTCTTTAAGGCTCAAATCTACTATCGCTCTTGCCCGCTTTCCCATTTTGCCCACTCCTTTTTTAATATTTAGTAGAGAGTAACAAGTAGAGAGTAGAGAGATTTTTCTCGTTACTTGTTACTCGCTACTCGCTACTTTAAGATTGTATTTTTGTATATTACTATTAGCGATCTCTTGAATCTTGGCTAACTCTTCAGGGTTATTGATAACGTGCCTGAACCGGCGCTGAGGCTTTAGGTATTCTTCAACCGGCTTGGGAGTTATCTTATACACTCCGACAAGCTGGCCGTTCTCATATTCAATTAAAGGATAAAGACCTGTCTGGACAGCAAGCTTAGCGATTTGATAGGTTAAACCTGGAAAATATCCCCATCCTAAAGGGCAGGGCACGTGAATCTGAAGATATTTTGGGCCTTTTATGCCTATTGCCTTCTTTACCTTCTTTTGCAAATCCCTGGGGAAACCTACCGAAGCGGTAGCCACATAGGCAATTCCATGAGCATTGGCTATCTCAGGCATTGGTTTCTTGAACCTGGGGTTGCCGAAAGAGCAGCTTCCGGAAGGGGAAGTGGTAGTGCTGGCATCAAACGGGGTTAAACCGCTTCTCTGAACGCCAGTATTTTCGTAGGCCTCGTTATCGTAGCAGATCGATAGAATATCATGTGCTCTCTCCCACATACCGGATAAAGCCTGCATTCCGATATCGGCAGTCCCTCCGTCTCCGGCTTGAGCTATAACAGTTATATTTTCTTTTTTTCCTAAGAATTTCAAGGCCGACTCTATTCCCGAAGCAACAGCGGCAGCGTTTTCAAAAAGCGAGTGGATCCAGGGAACGCGCCAGGCTGATTCGGGATATTTTGTGGAAAAAACTTCAAGGCAGCCGGTATTATTGGCAATAATGATATCCTTGCCTACTGCGTCGACAACCAAACGCGCGGCAATTGCCTGCCCGCAGCCGGCGCAAGCAGTGTGCCCTGAGGCAAACAATGATTTTGGCGTGTTTGTGTTCATATCTTAAGACCGTTTCTATTTATCTTCATATCTTTAGTAGATTTTCGGCCATCTTTATAAATTCAGTAGCTTCATTTAATGCCTCTTGTGCATCTTCTTTTAAGAACATCTTCTCTCGCTCATAATCTGCATCGGCTCTGGCTCTTTCAAGTCTTCGGAACCAGCGAATATACTTTTTATCAATTTCGCCTGTTTTAATGAAATGTAAACTAAATTGGTTTATGCTTCCAGCGTGAGATTTTGGACGAATATCCTTGGTTAATAATAATGCATCTGCTGCATCTAAAAATGCATAATAAGACCTTGATACTGAATCCCTGAAGTTGCCAATCTTTAAAAGCTGCTTTGCCGACCCGATTCTTTCCTTTGCGCTATTTAAGTAGTCTTTTATCAGCTTTTCTAAATTTTCCTTATTCCCGTGGCTTGCCACAAATTTATTCCTTCTTTCTCCACCCAATACATAAAATTTGTCGGAAGACCTTTTAGGGTCTTATATTCCTTTAAGCCATAAATTGTAGAAGAGATAAAAACTCCGTATTTATCCATTAATTCTAACTCTATATCTGTAATGATATCGTCTATTTTATCAAAATATCTCTCTTTTTTTTGCACCACAATCAACAAATCAATATCTGAGTGTAAACTCGCTTTCCCTGTAGCCCACGAACCAAAGATTTTAACAAGCAGCAAATTACCGTTTAATTCTTTAAGTAATTTCTGCTTGAATTCCTTTAAGACTTTATTCTTGGCTTTCTTAAAATTATTTCTAATTTCCATTAGCCAATTTAAGAACTACTCCTGAACACCGCTAAACCGCAAAAATTCCGCTAAAACGCAAAGATTCTTTGCGCTTTTGCGGTGATTTAGCGTCTTTGCGGCCTCAAGAATGGGTTGAAATTAATGCTTTCATAGTTGTTAAATTACCTAAATTTCCATCTATATAGACCTCAATTTATCTTGATCTAATTCTTTCCAGTAGTCTCTTATTCAATTTTTGGGTTTCCAATTGATACTTTGTATCAGTTATAGGTATTGTTCATTGTTCTGTTCATAATTTATCCTGCAACAATTCGGGCTTTAAGTCGATAAATTTACCGACG
>CAYMKG010000128.1:0-3553 GCA_964391145.1 uncultured Planctomycetales bacterium | reverse complement strand
TTTTTTATCTTCTCATTTATCTCCTTTATCGTCTTTGGCATCCTTTTCCACCTCCAATGAGCAGATGATTTACGCAGCGATAGCGACGTAAATCATAGCGAAGCGTCTGCGAACAATTCAGTAGTTAAGTACCGCTCTGCCGTATCGGGTAAAATTACCACAATCAATCTTCCGCTGTTCTCTTTTCTTGCGGCAATCTCCAGCGCTGCCCAGACGTTAGCGCCGGAAGAAATACCCGCAAGAATCCCCTCTTCCCTGCTCAAGCGCCTGGCCATCCTCAGCGCATCCTCATCATCCACGGCAATAACCTCGTCAATCAGCTCCCTCCTTAATACCTCGGGAACAAATCCTGCGCCGATACCCTGAATCTTATGTAAACCTGGTTTTCCTCCGGATAAAACCGCTGATTTTCTCGGCTCAACGCCAATAGCAACAAACTCGGGCTTGCGCTTCTTAATCACTTCTGCCACACCGGTAATTGTCCCGCCAGTGCCAATTCCGGCAATCAAGATGTCAATCTTTCCGTCCGTGTCACGCCAGATTTCCTCGGCAGTAGTCCGGCGGTGTATCGCTGGATTAACAGGGTTCTTAAACTGCTGCGGCATAAAATAGCGCTCATCCCGTTTAGTCAATTCCTGTGCTTTTTTTACCGAACCAGCCATACCCTCGGCTGCCGGTGTGAGGACTACTTCTGCTCCCAGAAATTCTAGTAATTGACGGCGCTCAAGGCTCATTGAATCCGGCATTACCAGAACTAATTTATAGCCCTTTACCGCACAGACAAACGCAAGAGCTATACCCGTATTTCCCGATGTTGGCTCAATAATTATTGTATCTTTCTTTATTCTACCCTGTTTCTCTGCCTCAGCAATCATACCTAACCCGATTCTGTCCTTGACGGAACTGGTAGGATTAAAAAATTCCAGCTTTGCTACCACCTCAGCAGAGCAATCCCGGGTTAGTCTGTTAAGCCTTACTAAAGGAGTATTGCCGATTAATTCAGTTATATCCTTAGCAATCTTAGCCATCTCTGTTTTCAGGAACACTTCTTGCGTATAAGTAACATCCCCATTACATCTCTGGAATCATAGAATATTATTATATCATAAAAAATCTCTTTGGAAATGAGTTACTGGAGGAACTTTTTGAAATCTTCCTAAGCTAACCTGACCCGTTTTATTCCCCGAACAGCGTTAGTAAGATAAATGGCGTCTGCCTGCAATAGGTCTTGCCGCCGCAGAACCTTCTCCTTCACAAAAGGGGCCTTTTTCCTTATAAGATATTGACGATAAGTACCATTGAGCAATCCGCAGCTTACAGGAGGAGTATAATACATCTTGCCTTTACGAATGAAAATGTTCGAGACCGCCCCTTCCGTAATCTCTCCCTTCTCATTTTCAAATATTACATCAAACAGGCCGGCCTTTTTTGCCCTTTGATATTCCCGGTCATAAATTTTGCGGTTAGTTGTCTTGTAATACAGAAATAACTCCTGGGAGTCTGTTCTTCTCTTGGCAAAGGCTATCTTAAGCACTTCTGATTTCTGCTTCTCTTTGATGCGCTGATAATTTAAACGAATCTCTCCCTTAGGAGAAAGCAGGAGTCTAACACGGTAAACAAAAGCGGGATCCAGACGCCTGCTTACCTTTTTCAGCCACTGCTTTATTCTCTCTTCGCTAAAGGAAAAATTAAAATATGCTGCTGAATACCTGAGCCTGTCTAAATGATAAGAAAGAAGGAAGAATCCGGTTCTTTTTGACCACCGCATTGTTTCTATTAACTGAAATTTCTTTCCTTTAAAGTTTCGCTCATTTGAATCTTCCTTTGTGCGCCGGTGTTGAGCCCCTGGGTCTAGCGAGGTTAAGAACAGTGCCTTGAGTTTACATTCCTTATATTCTTTAAGCGGCTGGGAATCGTAAACAATACCGCCTCCGATACCCATTTCGCCTGATTTATCCCTGAGTAAAAGCGTGCGGATAGCTACATTGAATACTGCGTCTCTATTGGGTTTAAAAAAACCAACTGCTCCGGTATAAACCCTGCGCTCTTCCTTTTCTAACTGCTTAATAATTTCCATTGTCTTTATCTTGGGGGCGCCGGTTACGGACCCCGAAGGGAAAAGACTTCTGAAGAGTTCGTAAAGAGGAAGATTGCTTTTTAGTTTTGCCTGAATGGTGGAAGTCATCTGGAAAAGGGTTTTATACTTCTCAATAGCGTAAAGCTTGGTAACCCTTACACTATCCGGTTCAGAGATTCTGCCTAAATCATTGCGCAAGAGGTCAACTATCATTATATTTTCACTCCTGTCCTTTAGGCTCGCCTTTAATCTCTTCATTTGCAATCTGTCTTCCTCCTGGTTTATGCCGCGCCAGGTTGTGCCTTTCATTGGCCTTACCGTGATTAATCTACCCTCTTTGCGAAAGAATAATTCCGGCGAGAAGGAGAGGAGGCTAAATCGCCTGTCTTTAATAAAAGCTGCATAAGCGACCGGTTGGTTATTGCGCAAATTTTTATAGAGAGCGAGGCTTGAGCCCTGAAATTTGAATTTACACTTAAGGGTATAATTAACCTGGTAGGTTAGACCCTGCGCAATGTAATTTTTGATGCGCTGGATATTCTTGACATATTCAGGCAGATTCTCATTGAGTTTAATATCGCTAAGTATATACTTATCCCTGCGCCAGTCTAACGGCGCGGGAGCGAGCTTGCCTGATGTTAAAGCCTCGCCTGTCTGACTTAAGAATCTGCCGCGGCGGTGGTCAAAAATTAAGGGACATTTAAAGACTCCCAGCCAAATTAAAGGAAAATGGAATTCTCTTTTTGCCCTGAATTTCTCAAAGCCATAACCCAACTCATACGAAAAAAATCCGGCAGCCCAGTAACCCTCAGCCAAAAATTTCTCTAACCGGAAAAATGCTTTACAGACCTTATCTAAATTAAAACAAGTAATTGTTGCCACTGGGTCTAGAAATAGATAAGATAAATAATTTTCGCGGTCAATCCTTTGAGTCTCTAAGAAAACAAACCTCTCTTTATTTAAAAAAATCTGCTGGATTTGCTCGAGAAGGAAGGGATGAAACTTGAAGGAATCTTGCCTGGGGGAGATGCTCCTAAAAGCCGGCCTTATCAAGTTCTCCATTATATGAAGCGCGAGGTAAAATTGCCCAGCTGGCACAGGCAGCCAGCGCCGCCTTAATCAAATCGATAAGAACAAAAGGGATTACGCCTTTAAGGAGAGTCTCCCAAAAGCTGTATTTCATTACCATCGCCAAAATAATTGCGCCAAATAAATAAATAATCCCTACCCCTAACATCATAAGCTTAATCTGGGAAAAAAATGTGCGCGCACCAATATATCTATCGGTGTAGCGCCCAATTAATAAAGGGGCGATAACAAATCCAATAAGATAACCACTCGTCGGAGAAGCGAAAAAATAGCCAGAATGACCGGAAAGCGCGGCAAACCAAGGGATCCCTGCTATACCAAGGCCGATATATATTATCTGACTGATTGAGCCGAATATCCCTCCGCAGACAACCCCGCTTAGGAGTA
>CAYMKG010000127.1:0-3583 GCA_964391145.1 uncultured Planctomycetales bacterium | reverse complement strand
TATTCTCCTTACGTCATCAGCTGTCGCATCGGCGGGTAAATTAATGGTTTTGGAGGCGGAATTATCCGTATGCTTTTGAAATGTGGCTTGAATGCTAAGATACTGCCGGGGCTCCACGTCAAAAGCGGTTACAAAAGCCCTCTTCACTTCTTCTGGAATCTCTTTCAGATTCCGCAAAGAGCCATATTGAGCAATCTTTACCATGACTTCCTTGCTATAGAAACCCTTCTTTTTAGCAATGTCCTCAAACAGCGGGTTAATCTCAAAAAGTTTCATGCCGGATAATACGTTGCGCACAAAACTAATTGCAAATAGGGGTTCGATACCCGAGCAGCAGCCCGCGATGATGCTTATCGTGCCGGTGGGGGGCAATAGTGTTGACTGTAGCATTGCGCAGCTTTAAATTCTTTTTTTGCAAATATCGACTTTTTAAAATTTGAAAAAATTCCCCTCTCATTGGCTAACTCTGCTGAGACTTCTTGCGACTCTTTTTCTTCCGCCGCGCTGATGAATCCTGGCCATGTTTTTTAAGGCTTTGAATATTCCTCCATCGTATCTTCCACCGGAACCACAAAACAAGCGGAAAGCTGCCCTAAAGAAGTTCCCGCATTCATAAGGGTGGGGGGAATTAGGCATAAATTCTAAGCTGCGCATCATTTGATAAAATTTTTCTTCCACATCTTCCCGGTTAAATTTAGATTTAAAATTGTTCTCGGCTGTAGCCACGCAGGAAGCAACCCTTCTGAAAAGCTCACTCGGGGTTTCGATTATATTTCTATTGTCGTCTTTTAAGAGGTATCTTTGCTTTAACACCTCTATGCTGTTTATAGGCAGCTTTAAATCATCCCTTTTCGGTAAAGGCATTCCGGTTCTCCTGTCAGCGCATCAGCATGTTTAGCTCCTCAAAATTTATTTTTCTTGCACCATGGCTTACCATTTCGGCTATGGCAACTTCTGAGTCTTTTGGTTTTAAATTAACGCCTCTTATGACATCCGTTAATAATTTGACTTCGAGGCCGGATTTTAGAGCATCCAGCACCGTCCACTTTACGCAAAAATCCGTAGCTAAACCTCCTACAAAAAGTTCTTTAATACCTAAACTCCGCAATAAATTCAGGAAGTCGATTCCATTGCTATCAGTGGCTTGAAAGGCCGAATAGCTGTCCTCCCGAGGATCCATTCCTTTAGAAAGTATTATCGCCTCTTTGGTTAATTTAAGCTCCGGGTGAAACTCCGCTCCTCGGGTATTCTGCACGCAGTGTTCAGGCCATAACCCTCCGAACTGTTTGAAGTGCTTTGTCTGTCTTGGGTGCCAATCTCGCGAAGCAAAGATTGGCAATTTATTTTTTAAAAAGGTTTCTATATATTTATTCAAAATCGGGATTATTTTATCTCCCTCCGGCACGGCCAGAGCTCCGCCAGGGCAGAAATCATTCTGAACATCCACTATTAAAAGCGCTCTTTTATATTCCATAACTTGCCACCTCACTGTTACAGCTTTTGCCTCAATACAGCTTTACCTTGCCTCCTTTTATCTTTTTTGCCGGCTCAGGATATACGCCGGTCCAGCAATAAAGACACAGCTTTTCTTTTGGCAGGCCAATAGCTGTCACCATATCGTCAACAGTCTGATATCTGAGCGTGGTCACTTCTAAATCTCGGGCAATCCATTCTACCATTTTCTTATATTTTTCCGTAGTATGGTCTATATACTCTGCCACATTCTCCAAATCACGCCCTTCCAAACGCCGAATAGCTCTCCTGGCAGCCAGCTCCCGGATGCTGCGCGTAGACAGATTAAATCTGCAGGGAAACATTAAGGGTGGGCAGGCCGGTCTTATATGAACCTCTTTGGCGCCGCAATCCCACAACTTCTTAATGGTGAAGTTCTTAAGCTGAGTTCCCCTGACTATAGAATCCTCACATATTACAATCCTGTTGCCTTCGATTATTTCTTTGATGGGAATAAGTTTCATCTTGGCAATTAAATCTCTCATTTCCTGCGACGGCGGAATGTAACTCCTACCGTAACCAGGGGTATATTTAACAAGGGGTCGCCTATACGGCTTACCCGATTCCATAGCGTAACCCAGAGCATGAGCAATTCCCGAATCAGGAACCCCTGCTACCATATCAATTTCTATATCCCGGTCCCGCTTTGCCAGGAAGCGGCCGCATCTTTCTCTAACTATCTCGACATTTATGCCTTCGTAGCTGGAGGCCGGAAAGCCGGTATATATCCATAAAAATGCGCAGACTTGGTTTGTCTGACTACCTGGTCTCTTTTGAACCATGCCTTTTTCATTTATCAAGATTATCTCACCTGGCTGGACTTGTTTAACTATCTCAAAATCGAGATTCGAAAACGCACTTGTTTCTGTAGTCACTGCCCAGGCATCATCGCGCCTTCCGATTACCAAAGGGGTATACCCGAGTCTGTCTCTAATAACATAAATTCCCTCCCGTTTCAGCAACAAGAGAGAGCAAGAGCCGTCTATTGCGTCAAACATCTTCTCTACTCCGTCTATAAGGTCGCTTCCCTGTGTAATCAATTTAGCTATCAACTCTGTTGCATTGACCGCATCTTTACTTACTTCGCTGAAAGAAATTCCTTTTTTTAATAAACCTGATACTAATTCTTTAACATTTCCGATAAGTCCGTTGCTAACTATGCAAAAAGGGCCGAATTGGGAGTTCAGATAAATAGGCTGCTCATCGGCAGCGCTTATAACGCCGATGCCTTTATTTCCTTCCATGCGTTTGTAGTCGTTGTAGAATTTTGACTTAAACTGCGTCTGATTTAAGCTGTGAATCTGGCGGTTGAAGTCTTTTCCCAGAACAGCCATACCTCCGTATTCGGTTCCTAAATGCGAATGGTAATCCGTCCCGTAAAACAGAATTTCCGAACAATTGCCCTTAGCAGAAACTACTCCAAAAATCCCGCTCATTACATACCTCCAGCAATTATTTTCCTAAAATCATCCTCAATGCCACACCGGCCAAAAATAAACCGAATATCTTTTTAAGAATCTGTTCCGGAACCGGCGTAACTAAATATGCTCCGAGCAACCCTCCGATGAAAAAACCCAGGCAAATAAAAATGGCAATCTGAATGTTCACATTGCCTTCATAGTAATATTTAAGAGCGGCTAACAACCCGATAGGCGGAATCATTAGCGCTAAGGTTGTGCCCTGAGCTTGATGTTGGGTCAATCCGAAAACATATACTAAAACAGGTATAATTATTGTGCCTCCTCCTATGCCCAAAAAACCGCTGCAGGTACCCGCTAACAGACCAAGCGCGATATAAAGCAATATATTCATCTTACCTCCCAGTTAAAATTAGGTAATTTAACAACTAGGAAAACATCAATTTTCACCCATTCTTGATACCGCAAAGACGCTAAATTACCGCAAAGACGCAAAGAATTTTTGCGTTTTAGCGGAATTTTTGCGGTTTAGCGGTGTTCAGAGAGTAGTTCTTAAATTGGCTAAGTTAAAATTTAAGAGTGATGCGCTTAAAATAATAAAAAATAGCCAAGACGCAAAATTTTACGCCGCCTTGGCTATTTGCAGACTGTGA
>CAYMKG010000126.1:0-3600 GCA_964391145.1 uncultured Planctomycetales bacterium | reverse complement strand
CTGGCAGCTACGGTGGATATAGCCAGCAGGATTCCCCGGGAATCAAAGAATATTTTTGAAATTTCCCGGGGAGAGCACCGGACTGGCTCAGGCAGGTTAAGCATCTCTGAGAAAAAAGAAAACCTAGGGCTAAGGTTCTCTTTAGAGAGAGCCGAATCCGACGGCTTTCGCTACGGCACGGATTTTAAAACTCTAATTGCGAGTCTGCTCTCCGGCATTGAGTTTTCCCAGCAAGAGAGTGGTTTCTTGCTTCTTGGTTATGGCGAAAAGGAATTCGGAGCTTACGATTTTTATACACCTAATAAAGACTATCCTTCCAAGGAGTGGACAAAGACTTTTATTTTCAATGCCGGTTTAAATTTGCAAGCCCGGAGTTATTCATTGAGGTCTGGCTTTCTGTGGAGGCGCCACTTTGATAAATTTATGTTGGATAGGACCCAGATAAAATCGGACTACCTTAATCATCACCGCACCGACGCATACCGGGGCAGCTTGTCTTTAGCGCTGCCTGAAAGCTTTTTTGATCTTCTCTGTTTAAACGCAAGGTTTGAAGAAGAGAGAATTAATTCAACCAATTTGGGAAAGCACAGCCGGGGAAATTACAATATATCAGCAGAGATTGAAGAAGAATTAACAAACCGGTTAATTTTTGATAATATGCTGACCTTTGATTATTTTGACGATTTCAAAAATAAAATTTCCGGCTCGATAAGGTTAAATTATTTGCTTAATCGTCAGCGTTTCGGCTTTGGCGTCTTTTACAAAATCAGAAAGCCTACGTTTACTGAGCTATACTATGAGGACCCCACAACCGAAGGCAACCTTAGCCTTCTGCCGGAGGAATTATTGACTTATGAGTTAAGTTACGATTATAAACAAGAAGAACTGGATGCGGGAGTTGCCATATTTTTTAGAAAGGAAGACAATCTGATTAACTGGGTAAAAAGAGAGCCGACTGAGAAATGGCGGGCAAATAATATATTGCAAGCCGAGTGTTTTGGCATTGAGACAAATCTAAAGCTAAGATTTAATACCGCCTTAAGCGCAGGCTTCAATTATAGTTATATTGACAAAGATCTTAAGGATTCCGGCTGGCTTTATAAATACGGGCCGAATTATGCCTCTTGGCATCTTAATTCCTTCTTTGAATTTGATTTGCCTTTGTTTTCTTCACTCATTGAGTTAGAATATAAAAAGAGGCCGAATCGGGATGGTTGGATTTTGGTGAATTTGGCTATCAGAAGGAAGATGAGCGCAAAAGCGGAGTTGTTCTGTAAAGCAAGTAATATTTTTAATGTGGAATACCAGGATATAGAAGGCATACCCAGTCCGGGAAGGTGGGTTGAGGCAGGGGTAAGGTTAGAATGGTAAGGAGAAAGATACGGGTAGCTGTAGCTATGAGTGGAGGAGTTGATTCATCGGTTGCCGCGGCAATTTTAAAGCGCCAGGGCTTTGAGGTAATAGGGATTACAATGGATTTTAGTCTTCCGGGCAACCAGCCGGTAAAAAATGCCCGAAGAGTTGCCAATTTTCTGGGGATAAGTCATCGCACATTACATCTTGTCGGCGCCCTTCAGAAAAAGGTAATAGATAATTTCTGTCGGGAGTATCTGGCGGGCAGGACGCCTAACCCCTGCATCCGCTGCAATCAGTACATAAAATTCGGAATCTTACTTAAACAGGCACATGCCTTGGGCTGCGATTATTTGGCTACCGGTCATTATGCCCGGATTCTAAAAGCCAAAGAAGGGTATATGCTTAAAAAGGGCAAAGATAAAGAAAAGGAACAATCCTATTTCCTTTATCGCTTGACTCAGGAGAAATTAGGAAAGCTCTTATTCCCTTTGGGGGGAGTGACTAAACAGGAAGTCATAAAGATTGCCCAAAGTATGAGTTTGCCCGTTTTTTACGATAAGGAGAGCCAGGAAATATGCTTTTTGCCCGATGGGGACTTGCGCGAATTTTTTAAGAAGCGCATAGGCAAAGAGATTAGACCGGGCGCGGTGGTTGATAAATCCGGTAATGTTTTAGGAAAACATCGAGGTATTCCCTTTTATACCATCGGCCAGCGGGAAGGGTTAGATATCGCCTTAGGTTACAGGGCTTATGTGGTCAATATAGATGCCTCAAAGAATCGGATTGTTTTAGGCAATTTCAAGGATGCTTATGCAAGAGAGTTTACGGTAACGCGGTTGAATTTTATTCGCCGCGGGATAAAAAAGAAGGTTGTTTATAAGGTAAAAATTAGATATAATCATAAAGAAGCAAAGGCAGAAATCCAGCCGCGTGGAAAGAATAGTCTTAGAGTTAGATTTAAACAGGCTCAATTTGCCATAACTTGCGGGCAGTCAGCTGTATTTTATGACGGTGATACGGTGGTCGGTGGTGGAGTGATTAGTTAATGTTCGGACTTTTGTCCCTTTCGCAGAACCGCTCGCCTTGCCCCAGCGAGGCAAGGCTTCGCTTGACGTTCCGCCCTCGCTCCCCCGCACCTTTTATTTATTCAAGTATTTCGGTATTTTTGAATACTAAAAAGGTGCGGGGACCGTGCCCGCTCGGGCTTCACGACATTCTGCTCAAGGGCAAAAGTCCTCACTAGATGAGTATAACGGAAATGTTAAGAGAAGATAAAATTATAAGAGAGATTGGAAAATTAAAGAAGAAACGCAAGGCGATAATCCTGGCTCATAACTATCAGCTGCCGGAGGTTCAGGATATTGCTGATTATTGCGGCGATTCTCTTGAGTTAAGCCGGATTGCAGCTAAAACCTCGGCGCGCGTGGTAGTATTCTGCGGGGTGCATTTTATGGCTGAGACCGCCTCAATACTCTGTCCCCGTAAGAAAATCCTTTTGCCCGATATCAGCGCCGGCTGCCCTATGGCCGATATGATTACCGCAAAGGACCTGAGGAGGTTAAAACGGGTTCACCCAGAGGCGGTAGTGGTAGCGTATGTTAATACCTCCGCAGAGGTAAAGGCAGAGTCGGATGTTTGTTGCACTTCCGCGAATGCGGTTGCCGTGGTAAACGCTGTAGCGAAGGATTTTGCCGGCAGCGCAAACAAAGAGATTATTTTTGTACCCGATAGAAATCTGGCTGATTTTGTTTCCCGCAGAACCCGGAAGAAGCTAATTGCCTGGGAGGGATACTGTCCGGTGCACGTTAAAATTCTTCCTGAGGATATTAAGAGGGTAAAGAAATTCCATGCTCGAGCTAAGATAATTGTGCATCCTGAGTGTTTGCCAAAAGTAACTGCCTTGGCCTCTGATATTCTTTCTACGGGTCAGATGTGTAAATTTGCCAGGAGTAATTCACCAAAAGAGTTTATCATAGGAACCGAAGTAGGTTTAATTTACCGTCTTAAACAGGATAATCCGGAAAAGGAATTTTATCCGGCAACGGAAAAGGCAGTATGCCCGGATATGAAACGTATTTCACTCAGGGCAATCCTTTGTGCGCTTGAAGAATTAAAATTCGAGGTCAGGGTTCCTGGAGAAATTCGCCGCCGAGCGAAAAAAGCGATTGAGAGGATGATTAAAATAGTTTGATGAACCCCGCACCTTCTTTATATTCAAATGTATTTATAAATCAAGATAAGAAT
>CAYMKG010000125.1:0-3634 GCA_964391145.1 uncultured Planctomycetales bacterium | reverse complement strand
TAAATCCGGCAAGGGTTCTTAAATTGGATAAAGGAACCTTATCGGCTGGCAAAGATGCGGACATAATTGTAGTTAACCCCGATAAGGAATGGATTGTCAGCGAAGATGGCTTTTTATCCAAGTCTAAAAATTCGGCTTTCCTGGGAAGAAAGCTGTACGGCGTGGTTGAATATACCATTTGTAATGGTAAAATCGTCTATAAAAGATGAACCCCGTTAGAAATACCAAAAATTCAAAAAAAGAAAACAAAATTTCTAACGGGGTGAAATTTATCTTGAGCCCCGAGCTGGGAAGGCTGGCTAAATGGCTGAGAATTTTGGGGTTTGATGCGGCATATTTTTCTCAGACCAATTTCCCTTCTTTACTTATTCAGGCGCTAAGAGATAATCGTATCATCTTAACCCGCAATTCGCACTTTATTGATAAGGCCAGGGCGGCAAAGTGCGTTCAGATAAAAAATGACGAGGTAAACCAGCAATTAAGACAGGTGCTTAAGGATTTAAACATTAGGCCGGATCCGGAAAAGATGTTCAGCCGCTGCATAATTTGCAATACCCAGCTGTGCGAGATTGAAAAACAGCAGGTAAAAGATAAGGTTCCCGAATACGTGTTTAAAACTCAGGAGGAATTTTTTACCTGTCCTTCTTGCCGGCGCATTTACTGGCCAGGAACACATTGGGGCAACGTTAATAAGACGCTAAAAGAGATAAGCGATGGAATTTATTGCTGATTTTCATATTCACTCCAAATACAGCCGGGCAACCAGTCGGGATATGGATATAGAACATATTGCCGATTGGGCAAAATTAAAGGGTATAACCCTGATGGGGACGGGTGATTTCACCCACCATTTGTGGCTGGAGGAATTAAAGGCGAATCTGGAGGATTTAGGCAACGGGCTGTTTAAATTCCGCGACGTTTATTTTATATTAACCGTTGAAATCAGCAGCATCTATTCTAAAGGTGGCCACGGCTATCGGATTCATAATGTTATCTTTGCCCCATCATTTAAAACCGTAGATAAGATAAACAATGCTTTATGCCGCTGGGGAAATCTGGCCTCAGACGGCCGGCCAATATTGGGTTTGGATGCGGCAGAACTGGCGCGGATAGTCTTTGATATTGATGAGAATTGTATATTTGTGCCAGCACATATTTATACCCCCTGGTTCAGTGTCTTTGGTTCTATGTCCGGGTTTAATAGAATAGAAGATTGCTTTGAGGCGCAGACCTCAAAGATATTTGCATTAGAGACAGGGCTTTCCTCGGATCCTGAGATGTCTTGGCGATGGTCAGCACTTGACCGCTTCAGCTTGGTTTCAAATAGCGATTCTCACAGTCCCTCGCGCATTGGCCGCGAGGCAAATGTCTTTAATTGCGAATTAGATTATAAGACCATAAGAGAGGTTCTAAAAACCAAAGATAAAAGTAAATTTTTATATACCATAGAATTTTTCCCTGAGGAAGGCAAATACCATTTTGACGGGCACAGGCTTTGCGGGATTAGATTCTCGCCTAAGGAAACAAGAGAGCATAACGGCCGTTGTCCCAAATGCGGAAAGCCGGTAACTGTGGGCGTAATGAACAGGGTTGAACAATTAGCGGATAGGCCTGAAGGTTATGCGCCAGCTAATGCCATACCTTATAAAAATCTTATCCCGCTGGATGAGATAATTGCCGAGGCAAAGGGTATGGCTAAGGGCGCCAAGGCGGTTGAGGCAGAGTATCGGATGGCTATATCAAGGTTCGGCTCGGAATTTGAGATTTTGCTCCGAGCCAAAGAGGAGGATTTGTTAAAGGGTTTGCCAAAGCGCATAGCCGAGGGGGTGTTGCGGGTGCGCAAAGGCCAGGTTGAGGTCCAGCCCGGATTTGACGGCGAGTACGGCAAGATTTCTACTTTCAGCGATGAGGAGAAACAGGCGAAGGGCGGTGAGGAGCAGTTAAGTTTATTTTAAAAACGCAAGGTTAAAAAGATGAGAAGCATAATCATTTATTATTCTTACACGGGCAATACAAAAAAAGTAGCCGAGGCCTTAGCCGAATATCTGCAGAAAAAAGGCGAGGTTAACTTGTTGAGATTGAAAGCGTTGGATGAATCGACCTCTTTCTTCGGTCAGGCAGCAAGAGCGTTTCGGCATAAAAAGGCGAGAATCGCTCCTGCAGAATGGGAGCTCTCAAGCTACGATTTAATATGTTTGGGGACGCCGGTTTGGGCATTTGCTCCGGCGCCGGCAATAAATGCTTATCTTGAGAAATGCTCCGGTCTTGAAGGTAAGCCCGTGTTGATATTCACGACTTATGGCAGCGGCACAGGCACAAAGAGTTCTTTTAATTATATACAAGATATCCTTTCCAAAAAAGGCGCAAAGGATTTTAAGAGGTTTGCAATCCAGCAATTTAAGGTAAACGATAAAGAATTTATCACCAAGATTATTACCGAAGAGCTGAAATTGTTTAATTGATACTAGTGAGCGATTAGTTTCTGTCAGCTATCCCGCTGAAGGCAGAGGGGTGTGGGGGGAAGAATAACCTATAGTGAGCGACGCGCCTGTGGCCTAACGGATAGGGCAGCGGCCTCCGGAGCCGCGTGTGCAGGTTCAATTCCTGCCAGGCGCATCTGCACTTAGAGGTCTGTTCTCTAAATGCAATGAAATTGCGAATAACTTATAAGGATGCGATATTTCATATAATTCAACATGCTGTCGGAGATGAATCTTTGTTTATCGAAGGAGACGACTATGGCTATTTTCTCTATTTACTTCAGGAGGTTTATAAAAAGTTCAACTTTGTGATATATTCATATTGTTTAATGGGAAACCATCTTCATCTTTTATTAAAAGACAGAGAGGCAAAATTATCCGAATTTTTAAAGATTTTATTCCAACGGTATGCACAGTTCTTTAATTTGAAATATAAAAGGAAAGGACATCTTTTTGCGCGACGCTTTGAAGCGAAATTATGTCTGGAAGATTCTTATTTATTGTTGCTTTCTCGATATATTCATCTTAACCCAGTCAAGGCAAAGATTGTCAAAGAACCTAGAAGTTATCTATGGTCTAGTTTTCTCTATTATATTTCACGAGGGAAAAGTAGTCCTAATTTTTTAGACACCGAATTTATTCTTAATATATTTTCTGGAAATTTCCAAGCTGCCTCTCGTGCTTACGAAAGATATGTCTATGAAGGAGTCCAAAAAGGAGAAGGATTCAAATATCCCCAAACTTTTTATAATACTATAGGCGACCCCAAAAGATTATTGCAATTAGATATACCCGAAAGAATTAAAAAATTAATCGAAATAACAACGCTTTCTAGTCGCGAAGAAATAAAGTTTGAATTGGAAAAAATAAAAGACTGGGAAGAAGTTAAGGCAAATGAAGCAAGAGGGTATCTTGTCAAGCAACTTTATAAACGAGGCTTAAAGATTAAAGAGATTTCAAAAATGTTAAACTGTCATTTTTCTACAGTTTCTCGTATGCTTCAGAGGCACGGAAGTTGCATTTAGAGGTATGACCTCTAAATGCAAATATGAATATGAGAAAAAAGGTTGTGAGTGTTATTGGTGGACATAATTGTTCCAAAGAAGTGGAGCAATTAGCCCAAAATTTAGGTAAAAATTTGGCAAAAGTGGCAG
>CAYMKG010000124.1:0-3648 GCA_964391145.1 uncultured Planctomycetales bacterium | reverse complement strand
TCTTTTATATTGCTCCTCACCGGCAAGAGCATTGTTATACATTTTTTTTAAATCTTCGTTATAAATGGTATAACTTATTTCTACACCGTTAGCTGTGTCTGCCATAACTATAACATAGAACTCGGGAGATTGTTTGGTATTGAAGTATACTCTATAGATTGCATTCAATAAAGAGCGAAAATCTTCGCTTATCTCTTCCGCAAGGCCGTAGGTATAGCCTTTGTCTTCCTGGGTTCTTAGTAAAGGCGTAATCTGATATTCAAAATAGAATATGCGGTTAGAAAATTTTCCTTCCAGAGAGCTGATCGCGCATTTACTTATTTGTGCATACCTGTTGGCTTTCATTTGAAATATACCCTGTTCGTAGGGTATGTATATCCAGAGGGTATTATCGATTAATTTAGTGTTTACATCCCAGTTATATTCCTCCCGGCAAATCTGAATGAATTTTCTCTCGGCCATATCCTTGGAGTACAGTTCTTCATCTTCGCTTAGTCCGCAGCCATAGATTAATACAACAAAAAATAATACAGGTAATAATAAAAATTTAGGTTTGAGTTTTTTAGGGGATGGTGGATATGGAGGGGTCATTTTACTTCGTTGTAGGCCGCTTGATACCATACTCCTGGAATATGGCTTCTATTTCATCATAATTTAATTCTTCTTTGGCGAGCAGCTCCTGAGCGAATCTATCGAGGAGTTTGGATTCTTTCTTAAGTAATTCCTCTACTTGCTTTAAGCAATCCTGGAGAATATCCTGGGTTTCCTGGTTTAATTGTTCCTTTAATCTTTCTGAAAGGAAAGATGCGGGTTGAAGAGAGCGGAACCCCTTTGTTTGATCCAGGCCGCTCTCCAGAATGCTATAATCGCCAATGAGGCCGGAGGTGCCCATTCCGTAGTTCCAGACCATTTGGTGAGCGTAACTCATAGCTATTCTGAAATCCTGGGAAATGCCAGTTGTGGTTGTGCCGAATTTTAATTTCTCGGCCACATAAGAGCCCAGACAATATTTTATTACTCCCAGCATCTCTTCTTTTGTGCGAATGTGCATCTCTTCACGGGGATGAGAGACCACCATCCCCAAAGCTTCGCCGCGGGAGGCTATCGAGGCCTTAAATACATCGGCGGTTGGGTGCACCAGATACATTACTATTGCGTGGCCCGCTTCATGATAGGCAACCTTCTTTCTTTCTTCTTCACTGAATACCCTTTTGTGCTTTATCCCCATTTCTACCCTGTCCAGCGCTTCGGTGATTTCTTTCAGGGTTATGGATTCCTTTTTGTTGCGCACCGCGATTAAGGCAGCTTCTCTGATTAAGTTGGCGATATCTGCCGGGCTGTGGCCAACGGTCATCCTTGCCAGGCGAGAAACCTCAAGAGAAGGGTCGTATTTTACTTCTTTTAGGTAATAATTGAGTAATTTTTCACGCTCCTCTAAATTAGGTAAATCTACGTAGATTTTTCTGTCAAACCTGCCTGGCCTCAAAAGTGCGGGGTCAATAAACGACTCTGGAGCATTGGTTGCGCCTATCACCACAATATTGTAATCCTTCTCCTTGAGCCCGTCCATTTCAACTAACAGCTGATTTAGCGTGGTATTAAATTCCGTTTGCCCGCCGAAACCCCTGTCTGTGGCGCGCCGCGCTCCCACAGCGTCGAGTTCATCAATAAAGACTACGCATCCGCCTTCTGAATAAGCCAGCTGTCGGGCTTGTTTGAACAGCTTTCTTATCCGGCTGGCGCCCACACCGACAAACATTTCCACAAATTCCGAACCGGACATAGATATAAAGGGTAGATTTGCTTCGGTAGCGATTGCTTTAGCAAGGTATGTCTTTCCGCAGCCGGGCGGCCCTATCATTAACATCCCCCTCAGGATTTTGCCTCCGATCCGCTGCAGCTCTGCCCGGTCTTTTATTAATCTTACCACTTCCAGGGCTTCTTGTTTGGTTTCTTCCATTCCAATGACGTCATCCCAGTAAATATTTATATCTTTGCCTTTTATGCTCTTTTTCAACATTGAGGTCATTTTAAGATGTCCGCCGCGAAACATCAGCCAATACCAGAAAAGCGCATAGATAGGCATACTGATAAGTTGAGCGACAAGAATAACATAGAAAAACATAGAATACTGGGCAAGCATCTGCCTTTTTGTATATCGCTCAGACAGCATCCAGGCACCAATAGCGTGACGCAAGAATATTGCTAAAGAAATAAACACAATAATAGCTCCGGCGACAACCAGTATTTTAATCCAATGGAATTTTAAAAATAATTTTATCTTCCGTGCATTCATCGATTATCGGCTCCTTCCGTTAAAACAATAACACATTCAATTTGAAAAGTCAATTAATTTTATGGGTATAGTTTATTCCCTTGACTTAAAAGATAATTGTGGTAAAATTTGATTTAATAAAACCCGAAATGAAGGACTAAAGAAATGGCTAAGATAAAAAAAGTTTTTGCACGACAGATACTCGACTCGAGGGGGAATCCTACCGTTGAGGTAGACGTGATTCTCGATAACGGTATTTTTGGCCGCGCGGCAGTTCCTTCAGGCGCATCTACAGGCAAGAAGGAAGCGCTGGAGTTACGCGACCAGGATAAATCCAGATATTTAGGCAAGGGTGTTTTGAAGGCGGTAAGCAATGTTAATGGCGAGATTTTTGCCAGAATCAAGGGCTTGAGGCCTGACTACGAGAAGATAGACAGGCTTCTGGTTGATTTGGACGGCACAGAAAATAAATCTCGCTTGGGAGCAAATGCGATTTTAGGTGTCTCCCTGGCAGTGGCAAAGAGTGCGGCAGCGTCCTCTAAGAAGTCGTTATACAAATACTTAGGTAAAGACAAAGCCAGGGTTTTGCCGGTGCCTTTGATGAATATTTTAAACGGCGGATTACATGCTGATAATAATCTCGACATTCAGGAGTTTATGATTGCACCCCATGGCGCACCTACATTCGCTGAGGGGCTGCGCTGGGCAGTTGAGGTCTTTCATAATCTAAAGTCCCTGCTTAAGTCACGTGGATTGAATACAGCTGTAGGAGATGAGGGCGGATTTGCACCTAAGCTCTCGAGCAATGAAGAAGCGCTGAGTCTGATTATAGAGGCGATAGATAAGGCGGGCTACAAGCCTGGAGAGGATATTTCCCTGGCTCTGGACTGCGCGGCAAGCTCTTTCTATAAAGACGACGGCGGTTATCAGTTTGAAGGTTCGCTGAAGACTTCTGAGGAATTAATCGTTCTTTACCAACATTGGGTTAAGAAATATCCGATATTTTCGATTGAGGATGGGTTAGATGAGAATGATTGGTCGGGCTGGAAGGAATTGACGAAGAAACTGGGTTCAAAAATACAGCTGGTCGGCGACGACTTATTCGTAACTAATACAAAGATTCTTAAAAAGGGCATTGCAGAAGGCATAGCCAATGCAATTCTGATAAAGGTAAATCAGATTGGCACGCTTACCGAGACTCTTGAGGCAATAAGGACTGCGGGAAGATTTAAATATAAGTCTATTATCTCCCATCGCTCCGGCGAAACAGAGGATACAACCATTTCTCATCTGGCGGTAGCTTCGGCTTGCGGCCAGATTAAAACCGGTTCATTATCACGCACGGACAGAATTTGCAAGTATAACGAACTTCT
>CAYMKG010000123.1:0-3675 GCA_964391145.1 uncultured Planctomycetales bacterium | reverse complement strand
GCATATTTGAATAAAAGGCCCAAGGAATGGGGGAGATTTCAAGCAGAATTTAATAAAGAGCTAGACGGCATCTTTCGTAATATTATGAATTTTGAAATGGTCAATTTAACCAATGGCAATGAAGAAAAAGTATATAAGCTTAAGCACCTTTTTATTAAAAGGTTCAGAAGCATATTTGCAAGAGGCGATTATTGCGATTGGAGTATTCGTAAACCTTTTGGCTATGCTGGCGATTTCAAAATTTTAGAAGATATTTACGAAAATAATCCAAAAACAGATGGTTTCGATCGTTTATTCGATAACTATTTTCAAATGTCAGCAATTTCAGTTGCTGTGAGAAATCGAAAAGAGGATTTCAAAAGGTTGATTACCAATTTTATTGAAATGAGAATGGGATGTGTTTTAAGAATTATGAATCTCGGCTCCGGCTCTTGTCGAGAACTGAGGGAAATTTTATATTTAAATAAATCTTTGTGGAAGAATGTAACTTTTGATTGCTATGATAATGATGAAAGAGCCATAAAATATGCAAAAGATCTATTGTTTAAACATCGTAATGTGAATTTTTTTAAAGAAAATGCTGTGAGAATTGCACTTAAAAAAGATATTAGTTCAATGATAGATAAAAAATATGATATGATTTATTCAATGGGGCTTTTTGATTATTTTACAGAGAGGGTTGCTGTAGCATTAATCCGCAACCTTAGAAATCTTCTAAAGTCTGATGGCATCTTGGCTATTTCGAATGTACGGGATAAATATAGCAATCCGTCAGTTCATTTTATGGAGTGGGGAGGGGATTGGAATCTTGTTTACCGTGATGATGATACTTTTAAAATGATTTTTATTGAAGCAGGATTTCAAGAAGACGAAATAGAGGTTCAATATGAACAACAGGGAATAATGCAATATATAATTGCTTCCAATAAAAAGGAAGAGTGAAATGAGTTTCTTTGCATTAAGTGGTTTAATAAATGGAATTACGAGTACCATTCTCGGAATATTTGTACTAACGAGAAATAGAAAAGAATGGTTGTACAGAACTTATGTTCTATTTTGCTTGAGTGTGACAATATGGAGTTATTTTTATTTTGCTTGGCAACTAGCACTGGATGAGTATCTAGCGTTGTTTTATGTCCGGGGGTTAATGGCTGGCGCAATCTTCATTCCTATATTTTATCTTCATCATATATTAGAATTGCTGGATATTGCTCAAAAAAAATCGAAACTTTTAATCTTTGGATACGTTTTCGCTGCTTTTTCTTTAATTTTCGACTTCACTCCGTATTTTGTGGAAAGCGTGTCGCAAAAACTTTACTTTAAATATTGGCCTAATCCCGGTATAGCATATAATATATTTCTTCCAATTTGGCTCTGTTTCGTTTTATATGGAATAGTGCTTCTTATTAAATCTTATAAAAAATCTAGTGGTTTTCAAAGAAATCAGCTTAAATATGTTATTTTAGCGACTATGCTGGGTTGGATAGGAGGTGCCACTAATTACCCTCTTTGGTACAACATTAAAATTCCACCTTTCGGCAATATTTTAGTTTCAGCCTATGTATTAATTACGACTTACGCTATCATTCGTTACCGCCTCATGGATATCACCATCACCATTACCCGCACCGGGGTGTTTGTTGCGGTGTATACTCTGGTTCTGGGTTCTCCTTTTGTGCTGGCAATCCTTGGCAAACCCTGGCTAATTGGACTTTTCGGAGCAAATTGGTGGACTGTGCCTTTGGTTCTGATGGCTATTTTGGCCACGGTGGGCCCATTTCTCTATATTTTCCTGCAAAAAAGAGCCGAAGCCATTCTCCTTCGTGACCAGCGCCGCTATCAGGAGACTCTGAAGCAGGCGGCAATCGGGATGACCAGAATCCGCGACCTGGATAAGCTTTTAAATCTCATTGTCCACATCGTAACCAAGACCGTTCGTATCTCCCATTCGGCAATATATCTGCTTGAGCAAAAAACTGAGCAATATCTATTGGAGGCGGGAAGAAATCTGAAAAAGGAACAGCCCGCCTCGATAAACCACAATAGTTCTCTGATTGTCTGGCTCAAAAATCAGAAGAATCCTCTAATCCACGAAGAGATAAAACGAAAGGCTCAGGATGACCCAAGTTTCGTCTTCAAGGAGATAGAAAGACAAATGCGCGACCTTAATGCCTCGGTTATTATTCCCAGCTTCCTTGAGGATAGGCTACTTGGCTTCATTATCCTGGGTGATAAGCGCTCAGGGGCAATATACACCCAGGAGGACCTGGATGTTTTCTCGGTCCTTGCCACCCAGGCAGCCTTAGCTATTGAAAACGCCCTATTTATACTGGAGGCCAAAGTGATGCAGGAGCAAATCTCGCAGGCAGAGAAGATGGCTACCATCGGCACTATGGCAGATGGCCTATCTCATCAGATAAATAATCGCCTGCACGCCCTTTCTATGATTGCAGGCGATACCTTAGACACCCTTAAGCTAACCAACACTGAGAATTGTGCCGAGGAATACAAAAAGGTCTTTGCCGATATAAAATACGCCTTAGAGCGCATCCAGGCCAATGTTATGCAGGCAAGAGAAGTAGTAAGCGGCCTGCTTAAGTACTCCCGCAAGGGCGAGGAAGGCTTTATGCCTATTGCCATAGATGAGATAATAAACGGCACCTTAGAGATGGTAAAATTTAAGGTAAAGCTCTCAGAGATTGACCTTGTAAGAGACTATCCGCAAGATCTTCCCAGGATTAAAGTCAATCTCACCCAGCTTCAGGAAGTTTTCTTCAATCTCATCGATAACGCCTACGATGCCATCATAGAACGAAAACAGACCTTAAAAGAACCGGGCTACAAAGGCAAGATTACCATCTCCAGTCACCAGCCGACCGATGACTCTCTTCAGATTATCTTCTCAGACAACGGCATCGGCCTAAAGGAAGAAGACAGGCGCAAGGTCTTCACTCCGTTCTTTACCACCAAGGTCTCTTCCCGCCGTGGCACAGGCCTGGGGTTATTTGTAATCCGCCGCATCATCACAGAACTTCATCAGGGAGAGATTCGCTTTGAATCGGAATACGCAAAAGGCACAAGATTTATTATAAATTTACCGGTTGCCAAGTAAATAAAAAGGAGCCAGGGATGAAAAAGTTGCTAATTGTCGACGATGAGCCTGACGTGAAGGAATTTGCGGCAAATTTTTTCCGCAAGCGTAAAATTGAGGTAATTACGGCCGGCAACGGACAGGAAGCTTTGGACCTTTTTGAAAAGGAAAAACCTGGACTCATTCTATTGGACATAAAAATGGAAGGAATGGACGGAATTGAGATTCTTTCGCGTATTAGAGAAAAAGATAAACAGGTTTTGGTAGTGATGGTAACCGGCAAGAAACCCGAAGAAGACCAAGCCCGCAAAAAATGTGAAGAATTAGGAATATCAGGCTATATCCACAAGCCCCTGGAATTAGATGAACTGGAACGGGTGGTGTTGTCGTTGATACGTTAGTAATATTTTAAGGGACAGTTCCTACTAAGATTATGGCAATTGATTATAAAAGAGAATTAGAGAGCGCGGCAAAGAGTATGATTTTGGTGCACGAGCCTAACACCCTCATTAGGATGATTGTCAGGCTTATGGTGCAAAAGGTAAAAGTTATTCATGCGGGAATACTTCTTCACGATGATTTAC
>CAYMKG010000122.1:0-3734 GCA_964391145.1 uncultured Planctomycetales bacterium | reverse complement strand
ATATCGCTGTGCCCGAGCATCTCCTGCACGCTCCTTAAGTCAGCTCCCCTCTCTAAAAGATGAGTGGCAAAGGAGTGTCTTAAGATATGCGGGCGGATTTCCTTCCTGATCCTGGCTCGGCGCGCGTACTTTTTTATCATCTTCCAAATTGACTGGCGGGAGAATCGCTTATGCAGCCGGGTTAAAAACAGCACGTCCGTCGATGCTTTTTTCAAAAAATAGGGGCGCTCCTTCTCTATGTATTTACTCAGCCACTCAATCGCCTTTTTGCCTAAAGGCACAATACGCTCTTTATTGCCTTTACCTAAACAGCGCACAAATCCGACACCCAAATTTACATCTCGGATTTTTAACTGAGCCAGTTCCGAAACGCGCATTCCGGTAGCGTACAGCAACTCCAGGATTGCCCTGTCTCTTATCCCTCCTTGCTTTCGCAGGTCGGGTTGAGCAATCAGATTTTCTATCTCCTGGACAGAGAGGACTTCGGGAATCTTCTTCCATAATTTCGGTGACTCCAGCAGGCTCGTTGGGTCCTGCTTAAGGATTCTTTCTCTTACCAAAAACCGATAAAATGCTTTGATTGCGGCTAACTTACGGGCAATAGAATTTGTATTCAAGCCGAGCTTTTTCAGTTCGTGCATAAAATCGCTTATCCGGCTTCTGTCTGCCTTCTCTAAAGAATTAACCTTCTGCTGTTTTAAATAACCCAGGTAATCTTCCAAATCCCTGCGATAGGAGATAATTGTATTTCTGCTCAATCCCCGCTCAACCAAAAGGAAATTAATAAAAATCTCTATAAAGTCATCCATTTCTTCTCCTGTCCAATCGTCGTGGGTGGGCCGTGGCCGGGGTATACGCGCATCTGATTGTCGAGGACAAATAATTTATCCCTTATCGAATTCTCCAACTGCTCTAAAGACGCCAGGGGAAGGTCGGTGCGACCGATGCCCCGGCAGAACAATGTATCGCCCGAAAAGAGGATATTATCCCGGGGCTCCTTTAATAACAGGCAAATCCCGCCCGGAGTATGCCCCGGAGTATGCAAAACCTGCAGTCTAATATTGCCTAAACTAATTTCTTCTCCGTCTTCAAGGGCGCGCCTCTGTGCAGATATGTGCAAGGGCATTGCGAACATCCGGGATAAATTTAGTTCGGGATTAGTTAAGAACTCTAAATCTTGCTTATGAATATAGACGCAGACCCCGAAAGCATCGTCTGCTCCGATATGGTCGAGGTGGCCGTGGGTATTGATAATAAAGCCGGGCTTTAATTTATGTTTGGCTAAGATTTTTTTAATTTTATCGGGCTCGCCACCGGGGTCGATAATAATCGCCTCTTTATTTCTTTCCTGCGCCAAAATGTAACAATTTACTTCATAAGGACTAAGGCAGACCTTCTTGAATATCATCTTAAATGCCTCTTAACTTTCGGATAAGAGAAATCTCTTAAAATAGCTCGTTTTAAACTCTCTGCTTTTTTCTCGAGTCTGCTCGATTGCGTGCCGTAAATATCCTGGCGTATCTGTTCTCCTAAACGGCGAAGCTGGCTCAGAAAACTGTCTAAATCCTTTTGTTTCTCCTCATACAAAAGAGGCCTTAGACTTTCTAAATTCTTGATTGCTTCCTCCAGGCAGCTTATTTTCTTCTTCTGACTCGCCGAAGAGCCCAAAGCGGTAATCAATTCCTCCTGCCAGGATTTCCAAAAAAGAAAGTATTGCCGATATCTGTCTTCAACCGGTATGTCCGAAGGAGAATAATCCTGGGGCACCAAAACAATCTCCTCTTTTGCTTCTTTCTTCTTCGGCTTGCGGGTAAATTTCCTCACAAACGCCTCGCAGCCACATAGTCCATAGACCATAGTCCATAGTCCACAGAATAAAATGAGAATTTTAATTTTTTGCTTTTTGTTTTGCAGTTTCATTTGCCCTCCAATAAACGAGAAAATTCCGCCTCACCAATAATCCTTATCCCCAACTGTTTTGCTTTCGTGTACTTCGAGCCAGGGTTATCTCCTACCACCACAAAATCCGTCTTCTTGCTTACGCTGGAGCTAGGATTTCCGCCATATTGACGCACCAGCCCTTCAGCTTCCTGTCGGGTAAAATCCTTTAACTCTCCAGTAAAAACGACGGTTTTACCTATGAGAGGAGATTTCTTCTTCTCTAAAATTTCTTCTTTAGTATTCAAGTCTGCGCTCTTTAATCTTTCGACTAAGCGTCGGGTTGTTTTATTTTTAAAGAACTCAACCACGCTGGCAGCCATTTCTTCGCCTACCTCGTAAATTGAAGTCAAATCCGAAATGCTTGCCCGCATCAAATTTTCCAGGGTTTTAAATCTCTGCGCCAGGATAAAAGCCGCTTTTTCTCCTACGTGCCTTATGCCCAGGGCATAGAGCAGCCGGGAAAGAGGCTGCTTCTTGCTGTTCTGAATTGCCCTCAGTAAATTATCCGCTTTCTTATCCTTAAATAATTCCAAGGTTAACAATTGCTCTTTTTTCAAACTGTATATATCTGCGAAATCCTTAACCAATCCTTTTTTAACCAGCTGGGATATGACGGCTTCACCCATTCCTTCAATGTCCATCGCGGCTCTGGAAGCGAAATGCTGAAGCCCTCTTTCCAGTTGTGCGTGGCAAGATAGATTCGTGCACCTGTAAGCAACCTCCTCTTCTTTTTCTTTTACAACCTTGCCGCCGCATACCGGGCAATTTTTAGGTACGGGAAACGGATTCTTCCCGCGGCTTTCTGTGACTTTAACCACCTTGGGTATGACATCTCCTGCTCTTTCAATTAACACGCGGTCTTTTTCTTTTACACCCAGGCGCTGGATTTCGTCAAAATTGTGCAGGGTGGCGTGCCTGATGGTTACTCCGCCGCACTCAACCGGCTTAAGTTCAGCAACGGGAGTAATTACCCCAGTCCTTCCTACCTGGAGATTAATCTTCAATACTTCAGTGGTGGCCTGATGAGCAGGAAACTTATAAGCCACAGCCCAGCGTGGACTCTTCAAGGTCGAGCCCAACGTTCTTTGAAAATCGAGGGAATTTACCTTAACCACTACTCCGTCAATATCATAATCCAGCCCTTCTCTCTTATTCTGCCACTTCAAGCAGTAGTCCTTTACCTCTTTATGATTTTTACAGAGTTTAGGATAGGGGTTAACCGGAAGGCCCCATTGCTTAAGAAATTCTAAAAATTGCCAATGATTTTTTATCTTTGCTCCCCGATAATCGCCTAAAGAATGAGCAAAGAATTTAAGATTTCTTTTGGCAACAACGTTTGAATCAAGAAGTTTCAATGACCCTGCGGCAGCATTGCGCGGATTGGCGAAAAGTGGCTCTCCATCTTTTTCCTTTTCTTTATTAAGCGAAATGAAGTCGGGCCTCGTCATATAAACCTCGCCGCGAATCTCTATCAGCTCAGGGATATCCCTGCCGAACAAAGCTAAAGGTATTGCCCGCAGCGTCCTTAAATTTTGAGTAATGTCTTCCCCTTTTTCTCCGTCGCCACGGGTCGCTCCCAAGACAAATTTTCCTTTCTTATAAGTAAGATTTGCGCTTACTCCGTCTATCTTGGGCTCAACCACATACTCTACGTCTTTCCTACCCAGACCCTTATGCACCCGTTCATCCCACTCATCCAGCTCCTGGAAGGAATAGGTATTGTCCAGAGAAAGCATCTTTTGCCTGTGGTTCACTGTTTTAAATCCTTCGAGAACCTGTCCACTTACCCGCTG
>CAYMKG010000121.1:0-3762 GCA_964391145.1 uncultured Planctomycetales bacterium | reverse complement strand
ATGACCGGCGACATACTACAACCCTTTGCCTGGAAATGAAGGCAGGCGCCTTTATTCAACACCTGCCTGCTTACTTCTGCAAAATCAATCTTTGCGCACTTCATAGCCGCTCTCCGTTAGGGACCTTTTTTTGAAAAATATCTCCAAAAGGTGTCCCCCTAAGAGTTTAGGTGTCCCTACAAGTTCTTCTTAATTAGGGAATGTTGTAAATGTCCCTCAGGAAATCTATAATACCCCTGCCCGGAACAAAGCCTAATTCATAGCAGGAAATTTTCTCGGCTATTTCTGAGCAGAAATTCAGGGTAAATTCCATCCCTTTTTTGTCCCAGAAGGTAGGAAAGGAACAGACAATTAAGCGGGATGCAACATCAAGGGGGTCTAATCTTTTAATGCTGTTCTCTTTGGCATGTTTTAGAAAGAAGAGTTTCTCAAGCGGCGCCTTTTCCGACGAGCACACCTTCGCGTCGCCATGCCAGGGCGTGCCGTATATCCAGAAACGAGAATCTCTCTTGCGGACAATAATCCTGTCATCGCTTAAGATAGTCGCGCCTTTTCCCTTCTTCCATAAATTGGCAATCGTGCTTTTGCCGGCGCCGGATTGCCCGACAAATAAATAGCCTTTTTCGTTAACGCTGACCGCGCAGGCATGGAGTAATACACCATTATTAAGAGCAAGTAGCTGGATAGTCAAAATTTCTAAAAATGGATATGTTATAGAACGCCAGCCGCTGTCAGAAATATAAACTGTTCCGTTTCTGAAATTGGGATCAAATTCGCTAAATATCCTTAGGCGATTACCGTTCCTTAAAGAAGGCACGCTAAGGATTTTATCCCTATCTGTCAATTCATAAAGACCCCAAATTGCCTCGGTTTCAAAATATTTTTGCTTCTTGATTCTTGATTTCTGGCTTAGAATCTTTGACCGGGATTTGAAAATTGACAGTTGACAATCTGCGCCCCCAAAATCCTCAGAAATCTTTTCAGTGCAAAATGACTCAAGTACGTTATTAAGTTTAAAATTGTCTTGGCAGGAAACTGAATAGACCAGGCCGCCAATATTAACCTTTTTTAACACCGTATCTTAAAATTTATGAACCCTGCTCGCTAGTTGCACATCTATGTCCGGTTGAAGCACAAGGAACAGCAGTAGAATCAGGGCCATCTGCGCGCTTACAGGCTGTAAGCACCGCCTCTTGAGGAAGAAGTCTTACTTTATTTATCTGTGGCTTTGTGTATGTTTTTTTTGCCATATTCCTTAACCCTCCTTTTTTCAGAACGTTGTGTTAAAACGGATTCACACAGATTTTTTCCGTCGATATCTGTGTGCATCAAATTTAAAGTCTGTGTGCATCTGTGTTTTTTGTGACAGTATATAATCCGAATGCCTCTGCCCGTTTACGCGCTATCTGGCACAGATAATCTACCGGCGTCTCATCGTCCCCATGCTCTAACTGTGCCCATCCCGGGCACTGATCACACAAAAATGAAAATTCACATTCCCTGCACTTATTATTAGGACTTAAAGTTTTTTCTTTTAGTCTTCCGATAAAATCACGCCAGGCATCCTCAAACCCTCCTGCCTTTAAACTACAACTCTCCTTCCTGGCAATGCTGCATATGCTTAAATTCCCGTAAGGGTCTATATGAAATGAATTATTTCCTGCAGCGCAGGGATAGAGCCTATCTGAATCTGACTTTCCTGCATATTTATCAATGAATTCTTTCCAGGCCCTCAATCTTTCTTCGTCTTCCAAATCGAGCCTAACAACATCTTCTGCGGGCAGCCTTGCGGATAGAGAACTTTTATCTCTATCTAGCCTGGTATTTATCATCGAGTCAAACCTAAAATCAAGCCCGAGTCTCCCTGCATAGCTTTTTATCAAGGGGATTTCATGGACATTCTGCCTTATTGCCACGGTCTTTAGCTTAAGCGGGAGATTGCGCGCAAGAAGAAGCTCTATCCCTTGTATGCATTGCCGATATGAGCCGGGGTTTCGGGTAACCGCTTCATAGGTTTTTTGGGTTGCTCCGTAGAGGGTTATTTCTATGGAAAAGGGACGCCACTGGGCAAGAAAATCGGCAATTTCATCATTGATAAGCGTTCCGTTGGTAAAAAGGGTTATAAGAACGCCTTTTTTCTTAGTATAAAGATATATCTCTTTAAAATCAGGCCGCAGCAGCGGCTCGCCTCCGGTAAGCAAAATCCAGAGGCAACCCGCATCAACCGCCTCGCCAATAATGCGCTTTATTGTAGCAGTATCCATTTCGCGGTTTTTTTCGCTTGCATCATCAACAGGCTGATTACAATAACAGTGGACACAGTTATTATTGCACCTGAAGGTTAGCTCAAGGCTACCTTCAACAGGAATTCTTTGGTTAAAAATCCGCTGATGAAACTCCTTACTCCACTGGCCATAGCCAAGTTCCTGAATGCCCACACAGCCCATACTTAATCTCCGGCCATCGTCAATTTACTTTCATCCCGCAAAAGCAGTGATTGTAATATACGGTATAGTTGCGCCTGTATCCGTAAGTAATCCAAGGGATGTAATCGCGCTCAGCTAATATTTTTATTTCGGGTTCTAGAATCTGTTGAATCCTCTGCCAAGGGGTTTGGCCCCTTTTAATTCCCAGCTTTTTCTTATTTTCGTTAAGAAATTGATAGGGGTCGGAAGACAGAATCAAGCCGCTCTTTTTTAATACCCTCATTTTTTCTTGGAGTAGCCCGCGGGGATTGTCTATTACATCAATAAGATTGCAACTGGAGACTATGGATAGAGACGAGTCCCTAAAGGGAAGATTATCTCCTTCCGCGGCAATGAGCGTTAAATTAGCAATGACCTCAATATTAAGACAGCGACGCTTTTTAATGCCTGCTTCAATTATAATATTATATTGCTTTATTTTTATCGGTAGGTGTTTTAGTAAGCAAGAGGCAAAAAACAAATGCTCAAAAGAATTATCCAGGCCGAATATAAACCTTGCCTTTTGCGAAAGGTTGAGCAAAAACCCTCCCACATTACAGCCTATCTCTAAAGCCAGCTGGACCTTAGAATTTGAATGCGAGTTTAGGAATTCCTCTAATATAAGGTGCGGGGTTTTATTTCGGTATTTCCTGAGAAAATCATATAAAGGCTCGCCTGGCTTAGCCAAGGACAGAAAATTATCAAAATGATTGATGATATAATTATTCTCAAAAATGGCCTTAATTCTGCGTAAATATTGGCCTCTGTTATGACTAAAGAGTTCTTTTTTGTCTTTGGGCCTGGCCTGTTCTGCCAGAGATAAGGAGTCAACAATAAGGCCCTTATCTATCTCGCCATATCGTTCAGAGAGTTCTAAAATGATATAAAGATTATCTCGAAGATATTCGGGCAGATTATTAATTAAGACGGGAATTCCGAAAAATATCGGAAAGCGCCTGCTGCAAGCCTTGCATTTCAAATATCCTTCCCGGATTTCCGCGGGCCTTGATTTGAAATAACTGAATACTTCAGCAACAGTAAGCTTATTATGACAGGTTTTTGACCCTATCCTATTGGGGCAAGCGAGATAGTCGAGTATATTTTCCTTCATTCTCTGCCTACCTCATTTTAATTGCGCCGATGCTTTTTAATTCGCCGATATATCCAGATAAATCCTTCTCTGCCTCCTGTGGTGTCACTTCAAACTCTTGCAATAGCTTATCTCTTATTTCGCCAACAGTCCTTTTCCCATCAATCAATTCCCATATCCGAGCGGCGACTTCGTTTAAGGTATAGA
>CAYMKG010000120.1:0-3817 GCA_964391145.1 uncultured Planctomycetales bacterium | reverse complement strand
TGTTCGGTCATTATAAGTTCCTGCTTAGCGGCCCTAAGCAATTCAAACAACTCCTGGCTCTGGCCCTGGGTATTTTTGGCTTCGGGCTGTGCAAAGGTTAACGGTTTCGAAATTAAAAAACTCAGACAGAGCACAAACCAAGTTAAAAACAGGCAAAGTTTAATATACTTCTTTTTTATCACCATTTTTTAAATCCTTTTGTCCGTAATTCTCCATCTTCTAAAGGAACAAAAACCTCAGATTCTAATCCTGAATAATCTTTAATGGATTTAACTGCCTCCAACCCAACCCCTGCTCCTTTGACTTTAGTAAGTAAGACATCGCCGGTGATTAACTTAGGGGTAAGAATAATTAATAATTCCGAGCGCTCTTTGGTTTTGGTTGTCTTGCTAAATAGTTTTCCCAATATGGGAATTTTGCCTAAAAACGGAACCTGTTCCGAAGAATCCACCTTTCTTTCCTTTCTTAATCCCCCGATAATAATAGTTGAGCCTTCTTTTACCAAGACTGTGGTCTCCGCAGTGGAGGTATCTTTTATGGGAATTTTGTTTCCCGTAGGCGTAATATAATAGTCAATTAAACTGCTGATTTCCGACTTTACCTTCAGCGTGACGTATCCCTCATCGTTTATAGTAGGCACAATAGAAAGCAGTATCCCGATTTCTTCAAATTTTACCTCTTCGGCTACGCTGGCCGTAGCTTCGCCTGCGCCCACCGTGGTAGAAATTACATAAGGTATCTCTTCTCCTACGTGAATTTTCGCCTCTTTGTTATTGACTACCGCCAACCTGGGATTGGAAAGAATCCTGGTCTCGCCTAAGGTCTGAAGATATTTAATAATTACATCGAAATCGCGTTTTTCATCAACTACTCCCAAATGCATCTCTTGAGAACCGACGCTTGTTTTGCCGGCAGAATAGCTTGAGGTTGTGCCAGAAAACGGATACGAACCCACATAGCCGGCATCTTCATAAGCCTGCTTTCTTGATTTCCACTCTTCAGCAGTAGTAGGCATCATCCAGCTAAATGGATAAGAGCCCAAATAGGTTAAGCCAAATTGTCTACCTATGTCAAATAATCCCTCCCATTCCACGCCGGTAGTTAACTCATCCGATAAATTAACCTTGACGATTTGAGCCTCGATAAGAACCTCTTTGGTCTTCTGGTCCAGGAGATTTATCAACCTCTCGACCTGCTTCATTCGTTCGGGTAGAGTCTGAACAATTACCTGATTACTCCGTTCGTCAGCCTTGATTAGACCCACTTTTTTTAAATCAAGTTGAGTCTTTAGCTTCTCTTCAATATCTTTTGCGTCGGCGTAATTTAATCTAAAAACCTGCACAAGGTTCTTCTGCTCAAATCTCTCTAAAGCCTCCTGCATTACTTTGATTTTCTCAGGAGAATCCATAATAAGTATATTACCTGATTCAGGGTCAACGTGAATTATGCCGATTTCGCTCTTCAAGGCATCCAGAAGGTCAAATATCTGTCCAGGTATGGCATACCTTAAGCGGGCCACATACACTTCGCGCACGTCAGCAAAATCCGCACCGTAGAGCGCCCGGTATTCCTCCTGGGTCATTACATTATAAATCTCGCCTTTTTTATCGTAAGCGAGATTATTACTGCGTAGCATAATATCGAATACGTCTTTAATCGGCACATTTTCAACCCTTAGGGTCACCCTGCCGGTAACAGCCTTAGTAGTAATTATATTTATACCCGCTTTTATAGATAAAAACTTCAAGGCGTCAACTACGTCAATGTTGCGCAGGTCCAGAGAAATTCTGCCTTCTATTCCTCCGGTAACAGGCTGAATCGCTGATACATCACCTCCGGAGTAATACATCGGAGGAGTCTGGGCAGGTGGTGCCTGGGCGTATTGCTTCTCTTCTGCTGCGCGTTTATCGGGATAGGAAAAGGATTGAAGAGGAAGAAATAGCAAGAAAAAAATTAGCAGCACAAATAGGTTAAATTGTATAATAAGATTTCTAACCGGGCTCATCTCAATTCGATTTCTTCTCCCTGGTAATTCAGAATAACCTTGTCTCTGAAGACTGCCTTCACCGTGAAATCGTTAATCCTCTGACCTCTTTTTAAAAAATAAGCTCTTCCTGCCTTAGTATCTTCAATTATGACATCCGGGTCCTCTGACCAGGATATCCCGACCAGCTTTAGATTCTGAATTGCCTCTGCTATTTTGGAAACCGGCGTTGGGGTTACCTGCTTGGCTTCAGCCACGCCTCCTAAGCCCATTTTAAAAATATCGCGCGCTCTTGCTTTTTCTAAATAATAGGAGGAGACCTTAAGAAGGGACGTTTCGGAAAAGCCTGTAGCTGAAGCCATTTTTTTAAACTCAAACTCAAGGCTTGATTTTTTATTTAAATTCGCCACTGAAATTATGAGGCTGCTTATTAGGTAAAATAATAAAAGAAAAATAAATAATTCCAATATCCGGTTGACGAGCCTAAACTCTAAATGGGTCAGACTCTTAAAGCTGAAGCCTCCTTTGAATTTCAGCTTTAAATAGGAAAACCTCGCTTTTAGGGCAGACAGAGAGAATAAGCTTAAAAATTTAATTTTAGCCTTCGCCCTGGAAATCTTATCCGCGGAGCCTGGTTCCTCAATTAATCTTAATAACTCTCTCTCTGGAGTAGAAGATCCCTTCTCTGCCATCCCGACCTTACCTCATCCCGCACAATCTCTTCAATCAGCTTAGCACTTACCACTACTTCTTTTCTCATCACCAACTGTTTAAGGGCCTTGTAGCAAAGCATGGTTATCTGGCGTGGATATCCCCGGGTATACTGATAAATCTCTCTTGCTCCTTCTTCCAAGAATAAATGCATACTTGCCTTATATCCCGCCCGCCTTATGCGAAATTCAATCATCTCTTTTGTTTCCTCGTAGTTCAAGGGATTGAGGGTGTATTTAAAGCTGATGCGGTCAAAAAAATTGGGGATATTTACTATTTTGGAGTGAAGTTCTAATTGACCGAGAAGAACCAACTGAAGAAGTTTGTATTCATTTGTCTCGTAATTCAGGAGAACACGCAGAACCTCAAGAGACATCTCATTTAATTTCTGCGCCTCATCGATAATCAGGCAGACTGTTCTTTTTTCGGCTACGCCCTTTTTAAACAGAAACTGCTCCAGAGCCCCTCTTAGGTCCAGTATGGTTGCCTGAGGGCCGGGAGCGGGAATATCGAAATTCCTGAGCAGGTAATTCAAAAATACCCCCTCGCTCTCAAAGGAAGGCTCTAATATCATATGGAAAATAAAATCTTCTCTCTGTCTTAATTCCTGGATAAGTTTTCGTGAAAGGCTGGTTTTACCTGTACCGATATCCCCTAAGATAACGCTTAGTCCGCGCTTAAGGCGCAATTCAATCAGGATGTTGGTAAGGGCTGTCTCGTGGGCGCAGGACAGGTAGAAAAATTCGGGGTCGGGACTGGTGGAAAAAGGCTCTTTTTCAAATCCTAATACCTTATAATAACTCATCTGTCTTGGCTATAATCCCAATTTTATGATTTTGTTTTCACCAGCCAATTAACTTGCGGCGAATCAGCCGCAAGGAATAGCCCTCTCTTGCCAATTTGGCAATCTTGGAAAGCCTGTATTTAACCTCGTTCTTGCTGTAATACCGGACGTTTCCCTTTTTAAAAGCAACCCTCAACAAGCCGAAATCGGTATAGTGATTTACCGTCTGATAGGAAACGCCGAATCTCTCCATAATTTCCCTGGCGGAAATCGCAACATTGTTTATCTTATGACTTTTCGCCTTGTTTCTCCGCTGATTTGCCATTTAGATTTTATTA
>CAYMKG010000119.1:0-3833 GCA_964391145.1 uncultured Planctomycetales bacterium | reverse complement strand
CCTCAATCCCCTTGCGATAGTCTCATAATCGCTTCCCAAATCCTGCCAGAAAACCGGTTTTCCGAAAGTAATCTTTAAAGGATAAAATCTGGGAATTTTTCTGGTTCGCGGCCAGGCAAAGTGGGAACCCTTAATATAAACGGGAATAAGGGGAACATTTAACTCTTTGGCCAGGATTCCTATCCCCTTTTTAAACTCCTGCACCCTGTTATCAATAGAACGCCCTGCTTCGGGAAACACGCAGATTAATTTTTTGTTTTCAAGAACGAAGCGTGCAGCCCGCAGGGCCTCGGTCAAATGAGTAACCGGGTCAATAGAGATTAAACGCGCAATTTTGACAGCCCACTTAACCAGAGGATGATCAAAGATTTTAGCATGCCCTATAAAGAAAAGATTATTCGCGCACCTTAAGGGGACGCTGGCGAATAATACAAAGCCGTCTAAGTAACTGGCATGGTTAGGGCAAAACACATAAGGTCCCTCGGTTGGAATAAGCCTCTTTCCATTAATCCTCAGAGACCAGCCTAACCTAAAAATGCACTCAAACAAATTCTTAAACGCCCAGGTTAGGATTTTTTCAAGTAATCCGGAGGTTATTCTTATCTTCTCAAGAACTTCTCGGGGCGGCTGCTCATTTAAAATTTCTGCCCAGGTCTTTTGCTTTTGTTCACCGGGCAGCTGCAGAGCACCCTCTGCGCCCTGGACAATCCGCTGAATATTCACAACCAACTCTCTAACAGTCAAAACGTCATCTATAAATTCCTCCGGGATATTGATTGATAAAAACGACTCTAAACCCAACCCCAGCTCTACCCTGGCCAAGGAATCTATTCCTAAATCAATCTCTAAATGGCTGTGCAGGTCAACTTTTTTGTTTAACTGTGAAGAGAGATATTTAATAACCCTCTGAGCAATCTCCGAGTCTAAAATGCGCTTATCCTCCTCAGAAATCTGGGGCCTCTCTAACTCTTCCAGAGGAACGTGACCTAAATATCTCTGATAAACTTCATATCGCTTAATCTTTTTTAAATGTGTTCGGGGCAGTTCCTCTTTTGTAACCATAAAACCCATAATCCGCTTGTACGGAGGGAGCCTGGAGGACATATTCTCTAACTCCCAGCGAATTTTTTCGCGAATATTAATTACTTTTTGCTTTCGAAAATATCCAAAATCAGGCACGACCACGGCAAAGAGCAATTTTATTTTCTGGCCGAATCTTTCATCAATTTTTTCCAGGACGCATATCTCTTTTATGTAAGGGCTCCTGCCATAATATTCTTCCAGCTCTTCGGGATATATATTTTTGCCTGAGCTGAGCACAATAACGTCTTTTTTTCTTCCCGTAAGAAAAAGATAACCTTCGCTATCTATATAACCTAAATCCTGGGAATTGAACCAGCCGTCAGCAGATATAACCCGAGCTGTTAAATCTGGCCGTTTAAAATAACCCTGCATAACGTTTGGCCCTTTTATGAGCACCTCTCCTATGCCTGAACTATCGGGGTTAAGGATCTTAACCTGGACATCGGGAATTGCTTTTCCCACCGAACCGAACTTCGGCCTTTCAGGAGGGTTTAAAGTTGCTACAGGCGAAGTCTCGGTAAGGCCGTATCCTTCGATAGTCTTAAGGCCGAATCTGGTCAATCCCTTGCCAACCTCGGGTTCAAGCCTGGCCCCTCCGCTAACAAGAAGCCTTAAGCTTCTGCCAAATCTATTACGCACTTTTTGTCTAATCAGCGGCATAATTAGAAATCTCGAAAACAAAGGAAGCTTCTTTATCTTCTCGAATATTGACCTGTAAATGAGGAAAAACATCTGCGGCACACCCACCAAAACAGTAACGTTTGCCTCTTTGATTATTCCGGCCAAATCCTCGGGCTTAAAGCCCTTTGCATAAGTTACCCTCGCTCCCATCAAAAGAGGAACCAGCAAAGTAACCATAAATGCGTAGGTATGATACAGCGGCAGAATAGCTAAAAAATTGTCTTTTGGCGAGCACACTCCGAGTTTCTCGATGCTGCGAAAGTTCGAGCAGAAGTTATAGTGAGTAAGGATTACCCCTTTGGGCATGGCGGTTGTGCCGGAAGTGTATATTAGAGAAGCGACATCCGTAGAAGAGACTTCGGGAAAGAGAATATTTTCGTATTGCGCGGTTTTAATTTTGTGGAATTCTGGCGAATCAACCGCGATTACCTTTAGCCTTCGATAGCGGGTATGGTTAATTTTTTTCTGAAGAATTTTACCGGAGGTAAAGGCAATTAACGGTTTACAGTCGCGGAATATGCCGTCTAATTCTACTTCGCTTAATTCGTAATCAATTGCCACGCAGGTCAGCTGCGCATACATTATCCCCAGATAAATTATCGGCCACTGCGGAGAATTCTCCAAAATTAAAGCAGCACAGTCGCCTTTTCTGTAACCCTGCCTGATAAGAAACGCGCCTATTTTTCTGGCAAGAACATCAACCTCACGATAGGTAAACCGCCGCCAATGAGAGTCCTCTCTTATCTGTAATGCTACGCGGTCAGCAAACCTTTGGGCAATCTGGTTAAATAGCTTATGAATAACTAAATCTTCTTGCGCCATTTCTATTTTGCTATTTTATTAATTGGGATCGAGTCCAGTTTAATACGATGAAGATAAAAAAGGCCGGGCAAAAGAAGAAAAAACAGACATAACAAAGCAATCCTATATCCCAATGTTCCTAAAGGCGAAAGGAACCAAAGCAATCCTCCCCAGAAGAGCGCGCCGATTATCGCAGAAAAATATCCGACGAAGCTGAATAAACCGAATGCCTGGCCGATGTTCTGAGCCGGGACGATTCTAATGGCCAACGCACGGGAAACTACCCAGGTTGCACCAAAGGCTATGCCTACCAGAGGTCCGATAATCCAGTAAAAAACCATATTTCTGGCCAGAGAGCCAAAAAGCAGGCAAATCGCCCACAATAATAACACCGCAACCAGGCTCCTCTTATAGCCGACTTTGTCGCTGATAAACCCGGAAAGCAGGCTGCCAAAAATAGCAAAGATTGTAGAGAAAAGAATAAGATTTATGATTTGCGTTTCACTTAAGCCAAATACTTTGGTAGCATAGACTGACATAAAAAGAATTATGATATTTACAACGCTCAAGCAAAAAAATATCGCTTTTAAAAAATTAGACATCTCGCTGGAGCTTATTAAATAAAAGTTCTCTTTAAGAAATTGCCTGAAAGAAGTCAACAGGCTATCTCTCTTTAAAGATGACAGATTTAAATTGGAGGACGGCTTCCTATCTTTTACGAATAACATGCAAGGCAAAGCAAAAATTAGAAATAGCAACCCGCTTGGGACAAACGCGGCGCGGTAACCGCTTTCCAGCACCAAAGGACGGATGATATACAGCCCCAGCACGGCTCCGCAATAACCGAGCATCTTGCCTATCCCGGAGACAAGTCCAATTTTGTCCGCAGGAGCAATATTTATCAGCAAAGCATTATAAAATATAATTGCGCCCTGGCAGCCAAAATTGGCGATAGCAAAGAACACCAATCCCCACATTACACTTTCAGTTAAACCTAAACATACCGTAAATAAGATGCTTAACAACGTAAACGAAACCAAAAATAGTCTGTGCCTGCGGGTTAAGTCAGAGATTGTGCCTAAAAACGGCGCAAGGCAAGCGACCAGAAACATCGAGAAGCCAAATGAGATGCTGTAGAATATTTCCGGGGTTTGTTTCTCAATGGTTATCCAGCGGACGAAATATAATGAGACGACATTCAAAGCAAAGAATTGGTTAGCCAGGTCATACAGCCCCCAGGCTAAAATTAAAAATCTTTCTTTTATCTT
>CAYMKG010000118.1:0-3836 GCA_964391145.1 uncultured Planctomycetales bacterium | reverse complement strand
GAGGAAGCAAGGCAGGGAGCGGTTGAGCGGGCAGTCGAGATATTGCGCAACCGGATTGACGAATTCGGCGTCCGCGAGCCGGTAATACAAAAACAAGGCCAAGACGAGATAGTGGTGCAGCTGCCCGGAATTACGGATAGAGAGCGGGCACTGAAGTTAATTGGCCGCACTGCATATCTTGAATTTAAATTAGTTTCGCAAGATAGAGAAAAATTATCTAAGGCTATTGGTGGAGAAGTCCCCGAGGGTTATGAATTAAAATACCTTCCAGAGGTTGAGGAGCCCTTACTCCTGGAAAAAGAGGCTGTCTTGACCGGCGAGGCTTTGAAGAATGCCTACGTGCGCTTTGATTCCTCCGCGTTCGGGCAGCCGATTGTGACCCTGGAATTTAATCCGGAAGGAACGAAGAGATTCGCCGAAATCACCGCAAATAACGTCGGCAGGAGATTAGCCATCGTTCTGGACGGAAAGCTGCAGTCCGCCCCCCGGATAAAAGAGGAGATTCCTTCCGGAGAAGCAGTAATCAGCGGGCGCTTTACGCTCGAGAAAGCGCAGGACCTGGCTCTGGTTTTAAGGATAGGCGCGCTTCCTGCACCGATGATGGTTGAAGAGGAAAGGACAGTCGGACCTCTTCTTGGCCAGGATTCAATTAGGGCCGGGCTTAAGGCAAGCATTATAGGCCTGAGTTTGATTCTTTTATTTATGGCGGCTAATTATCATCTTGTCGGTTTAATTACCGACGTTGCTCTTTTGTTGAATTTGCTTTTTATTTTCGGTGGCCTGGGAATACTGCCGGTGCTTTTTCCCGGCGTTTCCGCTACCCTTACCTTACCGGGTATTGCCGGCATTGTCTTATCTTTGGGTATGGCGGTGGATGCTAACGTCCTGATTAACGAGCGGATGCGGGAAGAGCTTGATCTCGGCCGGCCGATGATTTCGGTAATTTCAAACGGCTACGGAAAAGCCTTTTCTGCGATTATTGATTCTAACATTACCACCTTGATTGCCGCATTCTTATTGTTTCAGTTCGGAACCGGCCCGGTGCGGGGATTTGCAGTGACGCTGACCATCGGCCTTTTAAGCAGCTTGTTTACGGCACTAATAGTAACCCGCACTGTTTTGGAGATATTGGTGCGTAAATTCAGATTGAGGAGATTGCTGATGCATAAGTTTCTGAAGAATACCCGCATTGATTTTCTCGGTAAAAGGAGAATATGTTACGCAATCTCGGTGATAGCGTTGGTTGCAGGATTAACCGCGGTATTATCTAAGGGCAGGGCGGCCTGGGGCATTGATTTTACCGGCGGCAAGATTCAGGAGTATAAATTCCAGCAACCGGTCCCTATAGAAGAACTGCGCAGTGTTTTGGCAGAAATTGGCTCAACCAATGCTTCTATACAGCACTTTAAGGATAAACCCGGAGCTTATTTAATTAAAACCTCAGACAGGGAAGGAGAAGATATTACCACTCATCTTAAGCAGGCCTTCAGCAATCAAAAAATAGATATCCTGAGGGTAGAAAGTGTTGGGCCGGTGGCCGGGCGACACTTAAGAAATAAGGCTGCCTCGGCGCTAATCTGGGCGCTTGTAGGCATCCTCGCTTATGTGGCTTTTCGCTTCAAGCATTTTAACTTTGCGTTTGCGGGGATTATCGCCCTTTTTCATGACTGCTTAATCACCCTGGGATTTATGGGTTTGACCGCCAGAGCGATTGACTTAATCACCATAACCGCAATATTAAGCATTGCGGGTTATTCCATCAACGATACGATAGTTATTTATGACCGCTTGAGAGAAAACCACAAAATCTTACCGAAAACAGGATTTGCCGATCTGGTTAACCTAAGCATTAATCAGACGTTAAATAGAACGCTGATGACAACCTTTACCACTCTTCTGGTGGTGGTCGCGCTCCTTATCTGGGGCGGCCGAATTTTAAGCAATTTTGCTTTTGCCCTTTTCGTCGGATTTATCGCCGGCACTTATTCTACTATTTTCATCGTTTCGCCTCTGGTGCTCGCCTGGAGCCGCCAAGCCAAGACTTCTTCCTGAATAAAGATGTTTCCTTCTGTAAAATTATCCATAGGCCAGGAAATAAATATGGAAGGATTGCTGTCTATTTTTACCGAATACGGCTACAAGCGCCAGGAGCAAATAATGTCCGAAGGGGAATTTTCGCGGCGCGGCGGCATCATCGATATTTGGCCGGTGACCTTCGAACTTCCTTTGCGAATTGAGTGGGAGGCTGAGCGGGTTGTGACCCTGCGCAGCATCGATTTAGTTACCGGAAAGAGTTTCTGGGAGCATACCGTTGTGATAATCCTGCCAGTGACCAAGAGCCGGTTAACCCGCATTATTCATTATAAAGAAGATCTGCCGCTGACGAATTTTTTAGACATAAAGTTTGGCGACTACGTGGTTCATAACCGATATGGAATCGGCAGGTTCCTGGGCCTGGAAAAAATTAAGCTGGCGGATAGAGAGCAGCAGCATCTGGTTATAGAGTATGACCGCCAGGAAAAATTGTTTGTTCCTGTTGACCAGGTACATTTAGTTCAGAAATATATTGCTTTCGGCGCCCGGAGGCCGAAATTAAGCAGGCTGGGAACCAAAGAGTGGCAGCGGACCAAACAGCGAGCCCGGAAGGGAATTCAACAGTTGGCATGGGAATTGTTGTCTGTAGAAGCAGTGCGTAAGGCAAAGAGTGGAACTGCTTTTCCCGAACATACGCCCTGGCAGGAAGAGTTTGAATCAGGATTTCCCTTTTTGGAGACGCCCGGGCAAATCAAGGCCTGGGAAGAGACAAAACGCGACATGGAATCTCCCAGGCCGATGGACAGGCTCCTGTGCGGGGATGTAGGGTACGGGAAAACCGAGGTAGCGATGCGGGCTGCCTACAAATGCGCAATGAACGAAAGACAGGTGGCAATTTTAGTTCCCACCACTATCTTAGCCGAGCAACATTACCAGAATTTTAAGATGCGCCTGGAAAAATTTCCCATTCGGGTCCAGATGCTTTCTCGATTGGTGAAAAGGAGTGTTCAGAATAAAATAATAGAGGATTTAGCCGAGGGTAAAATTGACATAGTTATCGGCACTCACCGCCTTTTAGCTGACGACATCAAGTTTAAGCACCTGGGGCTGGTCATTATTGACGAAGAGCAGAAATTCGGAGTTAAAAGCAAGGAAAGGTTGAAACAGTTACGTTTAGATTGCGACGTGCTGACCCTTACCGCAACGCCGATACCAAGAACTTTATACATGAGCTTAATGCAGCTCAGGGACATTTCGGTCATAGATACTCCGCCACAAAATCGTTTGCCGATTAAGACCTTTGTGTTAGAATATGATGAGGATTTAATCCGCCAGGCTATCTTAAATGAGATAAAGCGCAAAGGACAGGTTTATTTCGTGCATAACCGGATTCTGGATATCGATAAGGTGGAGCAGAAATTAAACCAAAAGCTCCCCTCCGGGGTAAAGATAGGGGTAATACACGGCCAGATGCCGGCTCATTTGATAGAATCTACTATGAGAGAGTTTTTAAATTCTAAAATCGACGTGCTTATTTCAACGGCAATTATTGAGTCCGGCCTGGATATACCGAACGTCAATACCCTTATCGTAAACAATGCAGATAATTTCGGATTGAGCCAGTTGCATCAATTGCGAGGAAGGGTGGGCAGATTTAACCGGCCCGCTTATGCCTATTTTCTTTTTCCTCGCAAAGGCGTAATGAGCGACGATGCCAGAAAGAGACTGGCTGCTGTGCAGGAATATTCCGAATTAGGCTCGGGTTTTAAGATTGCGATGCAGGATTTGGAAATCCGCGGAGC
>CAYMKG010000117.1:0-3990 GCA_964391145.1 uncultured Planctomycetales bacterium | reverse complement strand
CCCCAGTGGATATCCGGCATTGCCAGGGAATATTTAACGATGCCGGGCAAGAAGGCAACGTTAGCTACCTGTTCAGGCGCTTTATCCTGGCGAATATCCTTAAGCAAGTTCTCGTCAGCGTAAATAAGCCCGGGCACCTGCATCCCCGGCTTATAGGTTTTGGGAATCAGCCAACGCCAGTTGTCAATCTTCTCAAGTGAGCCCTGCCATATATCCGCCATATTCTTGCCTCTTTCTTGCTACGTTAGAAACTGAACTCCTGTAAGAAACTTATCACCCTGCCTTCTCTGCCACATTACCTTAACTACCGCCTCAATGTGCGAAGCCTCTTCCCCGGGTAGAGCGAACTCTACCCGCAGAATGGTACCCTTATTTAATTGTTCATTGATTAGAAGGCACAATCCGCCCTCGCTGATATTCTTGGTTATGCCTTTATTAATGGAAGGAAACAGAACCGTGTATTTTACTTCGGTATTAAGTTCCTTTCTCTCAAATCGCCTTCTCTCGCTTCCTTCCTCAGCCATTGCGTTCAGTTGGCTTTAAACGTCAAAAATTACCTGAGCCTGGTAGCCTTTATCCGACTGCTTAATCTCCAATTCGTGAAAGGTGACTGCTTTGATTTCGGTTTTAACGCGGCAGAAATCAGGATTAAAAATTCTGCCGGTTACCTCCGCCTGAATACACTCTGAATCCAATCTTTGGATATCTGCCCTATCCATAATCAGGCCTTCTGCGGAAAACAAATACAGCAGCTCGCTTAGCCAGGCGACAAAAACATCCTCTATGCCGCCTGCCCGCTTGTTCACCAGAAATTTCTTCTGCTCTTCCTTTTGAAAGATTGACTTCCGCTTCGTTTCTTCAATCATAACCTCAAACATTGCCCGGGCAGCATTGAGAAAAAGCTGCTGTAAATTCTTTCCATAAACCTTTATGCCAACGTCAGCAGTATGATTGATAATCTCGTAGGTTTTCATTATAATTTTATGCCCGCACGAGGAATCGAACCTCGAACCTTATCCTTAAGAGGGATCTGCTCTGCCAGTTGAGCTATGCGGGCATATCTTAAAATTAACCCCTTCAATCCAACCGAGTATTTTATATAAAAGATTACTATCGCAAACACGAATTTTAATAGTGCCTTTATACAATTTATTCTTCCTATAACCACTACCTTCTTTCTTAATATAACTTTTCCTAAATTGCCGAATAGGAATGTTAGTTATTCTCGACCAATATGCTTTTATCTGTTTTTCGTTTTGCCCCGAATGCAAATGAAGACTCGCCCTGAATTTATCTTCTGGAACTTTACAAACGATTCTTAACCAACTAGCCATAAATCTAATCAATATTGGGTCAGAATTTGTAAAATCTACGTGATGTCCCGACTTTGCCCCCTCCGCCCAATAAAGCATCAAGCCCGCCAACTTAAATTCATTTTCAGTCAAAAGAGGAATTTCTAGTCTTGCTTTTCTCTTAATTTCTTCAATTTCTTTTGCTCTTCTTTCCTGAGTAGTTTTCGGTCCCAGTAGTCTCCCTCTGTAGCTTCCTTCTTTAAAAAGTTTATCGAGTCTGTCTTTCTGTTCATCGGTCAGCTCTATATCCTTACACCAATCGCTGATAGTACTTTTTGAGATTATAAATGGAATCCTTTGTTTTATCTCTTTATAGCTTAATCCCCCCTTGCGTAATTTCCTAACTAGTTCTTTTCGCTCCCAGTTCTTCATATATTATGCTCTGCCGATTGGGCTAGTGGCCCGAATTTGCTAATGGCTTGTGGCTAATGGCAAATTGTAACATTATTTTAACAAATAATCCAGAATTATGCAATAAGCTATTCGCCATTTGCTATTTGCTAAAAATGCGCCTGGCAGGACTTGAACCCGCAACGCCTAGCTCCGAAGGCTAGCGCTCTATCCAATTGAGCTACAGGCGCATTAAACGGAGAGATAAATAATGGAATCCCACCTGTAGAAAAAAAATCTTCAACCGAGGTAGGTCTTTATAATATAATTCCTTATAATATCCTGACTTGCGGTGGTAATGTCTATGAATTTTAATCCCAGAATGTATTTTTGTTTTTTTGTTTTTTCATCCTTATCAATTTTACTAAACCATACCGCTCTGGCCAGGGCACGAACCGGGCTTTCGCTCTCGGGCACTTCTATCTCCAAAGCTACCTTGATCATACCCGAAACCAAACCCTCTATCCACTCCTCATTTAAATCTGTACACTCCATAAGAGCACCGCCTGCTGAGATATTGCGGATAGAACCAGAACGAACATCAGTTATTTCGGCTGACCTTTCCTCATCTATCAGCATAAATCTGGCAGGCATCTCTCGAGATAAACGAACACTCTGTCTCCTGTCCAAGCCTTTGTATTTATCTTCCATAATCCAACCCTCCTTTATTTTATTCTTTAATTATACCGCAACAATAAATATGCCCTTTTTATCAGCTAACTTAAGCGCCTGGTCCTGGTCAATAAACAAAGTCTTTTTTGCCTCAATTGCAAGCCCGGCAGCCCGGGCGCGGATAAGATTCTTAACCGTGTTTAGCCCTACTACGGGAACGTCAAAGCGCATATCCTGGGCTGGCTTGCTTACCTTGATAATTATAACGCCTGAGCGCGTAATCCTGCCACTGCGCCTGATTATATTGTCGGTTCCCTCTAACGCCTCAATTGCCACTATGGCTTTGTCTTTCGTGGCGACTGTCTGACCGATATCCAGATAAGCAATCTCTTTAGCTATGCTTAAACCTAAATAAATATCTTCCCACTGATGAAAAGCGGGCTGCTTCCTGGTTAAAATTCCTTTTTTAGGAAGAAATTCATCAAGCAAAAATGTGGAATCAAGGACTTTTATGCCATGCTCTTCTAACCTTTTGGCGATTGCTCCGAATATGGTATCTGCTCTTTTATCTCTCAGCGAATCCAGCAAAGAACTTAATTCCGGGCTGCTTCTTACCTGATGCCTAAACAAGTGGCGAGGGCTAATCTGGCCTGCCATCGCCACCTCGTTTATCTCCTCGTCTTTTAAAATATCGAACATTTTGGAAAACTCGCTTAAACCCAACCAATAGATTTTCTCGACCAGATTGTTTAATTTCGGATGAGTTTCTCCTTTTATGGCAACAGCCACAACGGAGTATGATTTTTTTCTTGCTTGAGTTGCGAATAGCAAAGGAAATTTGCGGTTGCCCGCAATCAAACCGATTCTTGGCATATTAATGATGGCGGCAGATTCCCCGCTTAGAACCTTTGATAAATTCGATTAGGTGAGATACTTCCTCTGATGTGTAGTTTTCTTCGCTCAACTTTTCCAGCGCATGGCGAAGGCTAAGGCCAGAATTAAACAGTATCTTAAAGGCGCGGCTGAGCTGTTTGATTACTTTGCTATCCACGCCCTGGCGCCTCAGTCCAACTAAGTTAAGCCCGTACACTCTTGCCGGGTGGCCGTCGCAGGTTGAATAAGGAGGGATATCGGAAACTACCTTTGAACAACCGCCAATTATTGCCAGCCTTCCTACCCTGGTAAACTGATGAATAGCAGCTAAGCCGCCGACTACCGCTTTATCCTCTATGGTAACATATCCGGCTAGAGTGCCGGCGTTGGCGATTATACAATTATTTCCGATTAAGCAATTATGAGCGATGTGGGAATAAGCCATAATTAAATTATAGCTGCCTACTTTTGTCTTGCTATTTTCTTCTGTCCCCGGATTAATTGTAACATACTCTCTGATTATATTTTCGTCGCCAATTTCCAGGAAGGTGGCTTTACCTTTGTATTTAAGGTCCTGGGGGATACTGCCCAGGATTGCTCCCGTAAATACCTGGCAACGCTTCCCTAAAGCTGTCCCCTTTTCGATAACGCAATGCGCCCCGATAACCGTGCCATCGCCGATTGAGACATCATCGCCTATTACAGTATAAGGCCCGACCTCTACTCTCTCGCCGAGTCTGGCTTTTTCTGATACAATTGCCGT
>CAYMKG010000116.1:1909-4061 GCA_964391145.1 uncultured Planctomycetales bacterium | reverse complement strand
CCGTAAATTTTGCAATTAGCATTTCTGATAATATCCAAATCATTGTAATTATTTGCTGGATTGGAATAATAAGCCCCTGTTTCTTTGAGTTTCTGCTGCCTTAAATAAGAATAATTAAAGCCCAAACCAGCAGAAAAAGAACGGGTTAAAGCATAAGTTACCTCAAGACCAATATCTATTCCGTAACCACTCGTGCCTGACTGCCAAAAAGAATAATCTCGTTTATTCCACCAGCCATACGCCTTAGTTTCAAGCCAGGCATAAGCAAAACTAACCCTTGTGGTAACCTTACCTTTAGAACCCTCTACTCTCATACCAAGCCTTGGACCTTTATAACGAATCTTATAGAATGAATCTAAGCCGCTGAAAGGCGAATATACCGGAACCCACCAGGATATGGTCGTCACTCCCTCGGTCATTGGATAACGACCCTTTTGCTGTTGATATCCGGCAAAGATATCCAAAGATAAACTATCTACCATCAAATAATCAAATATAGTGCTTTCCTCAGAAGATAAACGTATTTGCCTTATCTTATCCTCATTTAGCTCCAGCAGGCGAAAGTAAAGATTGAAATCATAAAATTCTACAACTGGCTTACAACGAGATTCCGATTCCAGCCATACATCCTCTATCGGCGGAAGCCAATCCTGGTCTATAGCTGTTCTCTTCTTGAAAAAACTGCTTCCAAACCTTCCATCCAGAGAGAATTTAGACCAAAAGCCAACCTCTCCTTTAAAAATTAGTATTCCCCCGCGATGAGGATATTCTAATCGAGAAATTCTCCTTTCTTGACTGTCCACAACTTCAAAGGTCTGTCTTCCTTGAACAGCAAAGATGTATTCCAGACTCAATTCAATTCGATCCAACGTCTTATTAATAACTCTTTTTCTTTCATTAAAAACCCCTTCATAAGCATAACTGAGTGAAATAAATATATAAAGAAATAAATTCGCGATTATAATCGTAAACAACCTGGACATTATTCTTATCTTCTCCTATTTTATTCCAAATACGTATAGATTTTCCCGCGGTAGTTGCGCAGGACGTATTTTCCTTTTGTTTGGGAGAGAAGGTAGTTGGGGTTGACGGGGATTTTGCCTCCTCCGCCGGGGCCGTCAATTACATAGGTTGGTACGGCATAACCAGTGGTGTGTCCGCGCAGCTTCTCAATAATATTTATCCCCACGGCCACCGGGGTGCGGAAGTGCTGGGTTCCTTTTACCGGATCGCATTGGTAGATATAATACGGCCGGACGCGAATCTTGAGTAGCTCGTGCATAAGCTTTTTCATTATGTAAGGCCGATCGTTTATTCCTTTAAGGAGAACAGTTTGGCTGCCTAAAGGAAATCCGTTGTCTGCGAGCATATCACAGGCAATCCGACAGCGCTTGGTAATTTCCTTTGGATGATTAAAATGAATGCTTATCCAGATTGGGCTGTATTTCTTAAGCATCAGAATCAGGCCTTCACTAACCCTCTGTGGCAAGGTAACCGGAATGCGGGTTCCGATTCTTAAAAACTCCACGTGAGAAATAGCGCGGATCTTTTTAATTAATTCTTCCAGGATTTTATCCTCAAGCAGGAGAGGATCTCCCCCTGAAATTAATACATCGCGGATTTTTCGATTCGCCTTTATATAGTCAACAGCTTGCTCCCAGTTATTATTATTCGCTTTCTTATTCTCTCCGACAAGCCTCCTTCTCGTGCAGTGGCGGCAATACATCGCGCATTGTTCCGTTGCAAGCAGAAGCACGCGGTCGGGATACCGATGCACAAGGCCAGGCGCGGGAGAATCGCGGTCTTCAGCACAAGGATCAACCATTTCGTGGGGCCCTATCTGTGATTCATATATAGTAGGCACAGATTGGCGGCGAATCGGGCAGTTGGGATCATCCGGGTCAACCATAGTGAGCCAGTAAGGGGTAATCGCCATGCTCATTCTGCCGCGAGCCTTCTTTATTCCTTCTATTTCCTCGGGCGTGAGTTTTATGACCTGGTTTAGCTGTTCAACGGTGGTTATCCGATTCTTAACCTGCCAATGCCAATCCTCCCAATCTAAAGGATTGACATCCTTAAACAGGCTTATCTGTTGATAGTCTAACTGCGCTTTTCTTTTTATCGAAACACTCGGCGCAGTTACCACAACCTG
>CAYMKG010000116.1:0-1809 GCA_964391145.1 uncultured Planctomycetales bacterium | reverse complement strand
GATCTTGCCGATCATTTGCGGATAAGTCATTCCCAAGACTTTCGGAATCAGCATAAATACATCCTCTGCGGCCAGACAAGGCAAGGGATTAATCTCCAGCACATAAGGATTATCCTGTTCATCAACACGGAAATCAACGCGGCCGAAATCTCGGCATTCTACTACCCGATATGCCTGCAGAGCCAATTCCTTAAGTTTATCTTCCAGGTCTCTGGTGATTGGCGCAGGGCAAACATATTCTAAATCAGATGAAGAAATATATTCAAATGTATAAAATTTTTCTCCCAGATTCAATTCTCCGGCAATCTTTATTTGCACCGGCGGCAGCACCTCAGGCGGCTCATTTCCCACAATTGCCACGGTAAATTCTCTTCCTTTAATGAATTCTTCAACCAGTGCCGGCTGTTTATAAGTTTTGATTATATATTCGGCCCGCCTGGTTAGCTGTTCTAAGTTATTTATGCGCGCATTCGAATCAATGCCTTTGGAAGAACCTTCATATCTGGGCTTAACAATTAAAGGGAATTTGAAGTGGTCGGTATCAATCAAAGCAGTGGGGTCTTTAACTTCTATAAATTTAGGCGTGGGAATTCCCTCAGAAAGGAAAAATTTTTTAGCCATTAACTTATCCAGGGTAAGAGCCAAAGTAAAACCGTCCGCACCAACAAAAGGAATGCCTTTCATCTCTAAAATAACCGGTATCTGCGACTCACGGTTCCTGCCGATTAGCCCCTCAGAAATATTAAAAACAATATCCACGCCGAGGCACTCAAGATTACTTAATAACGAATGGACATTGCCGATTCTTTTTACCCGATGACCCAGCGATTCGATTGCTTGGGTGATTAAATCAATGGTTTGGGGATGGTCGAACTCAGCAATAACGTCAAGAGGGTCGTTGTCTTGCTTCTGATAATCGGTTTTTAAATCGTAAGTTATTCCGATAATCTTGCCCATATAGAAAAAAAGGGATAGACTACTCTATCCCTCCTTTTAAATTTTACTTGTTTTTTCAATTTCTGTTTTCCTTATCTCCAAAAATTCCGCTTTGTTAAAAATCACTTTAACAAAGCTCAAACGAAATTCTTAAGAAATTTACCTCCTCACTAATTTATTCTTCAGAAAATTTTTATTTCAATTAATTTTTATCATAAAAAAACTTATTGTCAAGAAAAAATTTATTTATTTTCCCTTTTAACAATTATAAACTCCGACGGATTTTGCCAAATAATTAAACTAAAAATTTTAATTTATTTCAACCCCACCCCAGCTTGCGAGCTCATTATCCAAAATTATTAATACGCCGAAAATTCCTGAAATATCTTTAGCAAAACCAATTGCTTTATTAAAATCGTCTTTGGTTTTAACCAAATTACAAGTGGCTGTAGCCACAGCGTCCGCTAAGGGGGCATTTTTAGCCACGATAACAATGCTATCGGCATTACCAAAGCTTAAAGAGTGACCAAAAGTACCTGAGGACGTACAAACCCCGCAAGGAGTCTGGGAGGTTTTAATTAACAAATTAAGTCTGCCGGAAAATTTTGAATCACCGGCAAAAACAGCAATTGAACGGTCTCTGTTCTGTTCAGTCAGAAAAATATCGCCTCCGTTCTCAATAATTATTTCTCTATGCCCTTTTTTTAATAACTCTTCAGCGAGCAGCTGGGCAATACTGCCCGCGACTGCCGCCATGGGGCCGACATTTGCAAGATACGCCGCCTCCGTCATCATCCTGATTACAGTAGGGGCTGTTAATTCAACCGGGATCGGCTTCAGGCTGAGGGCAAAACGCTTATCCTTAGCTATGTA
>CAYMKG010000115.1:0-4137 GCA_964391145.1 uncultured Planctomycetales bacterium | reverse complement strand
GGGAATCAATGTCAAAGCGCAAAAGACGAGGAAAGCTTGGTTGGCGCTCGAAGCGTGCAAATAAAGGAAAGCGGCCGTGTTTGGGCCACTGATGGTTTACCCCGCTCTTCCTTCAAAGAGAACATAGCAGTGGAGGAAGGGTGAGGTTTATATCTTCTGATAGATTTTTGCGGCGTAGTTTATCTCGCGGAAGATTTCCCTTGCTTCTCCCAGAATGGTTTCAACCTTTCCCAAAATTAAGTATCCTCCCTTGACCAGCGATTTATAAAACTTCATTAGCAGTGTCTCCTGCAGGCTACGGGAAAAATATATAAATACATTCCGGCAGAGCACGAGGTCCATATTTTCAAGATGGGGACTGATGATTAAGTCAAGTTGTCTAAATTCTACTAAATCTTTAAGTTCTTTCCTTACCCGATATCGCGTGCCTGCGTGTTCGAAATAGGTATTTAAATAATCGGTACTGACATTCTTGAGGTAATCTTTAGTGTATTCTGCCATTTTGGCGGTTTTTATACATTCCTGTTTAATGTCGGTTCCGTAAATTTTAACTGAAAATTCTTTATCCTTTTTTAATAAATCTTTAATCAAAATAGCTAATGAGTACGTCTCCTCACCCTTGGCGCAACCGGCTGACCAGATTTTCATTGAATAATCTTTATTTTGCTTTTTATTTTTAATTAAATTTTCCAAAATTATCCTTAGTGAATTCCAGGCATCGGTATCGCGGAAGAATTCCGAAACGTTAATGGTTAAGACCTCGAATAATTTATCGTATTCCTCCGGCTTTTTTATCAGTAATCTAAGATATTCTGAGTAGAGGTTAAGTTTGTTTGCGCGCATGCGCACGGCAATTCTTCTTTTTAGAAGCCCCCGCCGATAGTGACGAAAATCCAGGCCTCGATCTTGGTATATTTTCTCAAGAAGCAGCTCAAATGATTTTTCCCTGTTTTCTTTAATCTCATGCCGGGGATTCTTGCTAACTACTTCTATGGCCTTAATAATCTCCCGGCCTATCTGCGCCTGATGCTCTGCTTTTGTCTGCTCAATAATTGTATGCAAGCTACCCTCTTCGGTGGTAACATATTTGGCGGGGACCCTCGATAAAACATAGGCAAGCATGTCATTCTTACACATGTCGCAGGTGCATATGTCGTATCTTAAAGCCAATACGACATTTAGAAAGTCAGCAGCTATGTCTTCAATTATATTTTTAAGTTTTTCAGCCATGTCAACTTGTGCATAAAATATGAACTTTCCATCAATTATATTATAACATATAAAAAAATGCAAAGATTTTTTGTTGACCCCCTGGCTTTTATTCATTAGAATATAGCTGAGTCGGTTAATAGTATGAAAGAGCGAAATGCAGATGAAGATATGAAAATAAAAATGTTTTCCGAATTATTTTGTTTTATGAATGGCTCTATTCGTAATAAGTCGTGCGGATTCACGCTAATAGAATTGGTGATGGTAATTGTGATTGTGGGGATTTTGGCAGCCATTGCTGTTCCCAGGTTCGAGAGTTTCTATGCCATAAAGCTTGACGGGGCAACCAAAAAGGTGGCCTCGGATATAAGATACACTCAACAGTTAGCCATTGCCAGGCATACCAATTCTCGAATAGTTTTTGATGCTGACAACGATAGCTACGTGGTTGAAGAAGAGAACCCAGAGGACAGTGGCAATTGGGTAAGTGCAACTGACCCATTTACTCGCACTGACCTTAGCGTAAACTTTAACACCGATGCCCAGTATAAGGGCATAGATATCCAGAATAACGTTACATTCCAATTTGACTGGCAAGGCACTACAGCTGGCGGTTCGGTCAGTCTTGGCTACCACGGTAGAGTCAGGACAATAAACCTTGAGTCGAATACAGGAAGGGTGAGTGTGCAGTGATTCTGGATCCTGGATTCTGGATACTGGATGCTGGATTTCCAAAAATGTTGGCAAAGGAAATAAAAAAGAGAGTTCGAAAACAAGCATCAAGCATCAAGGATCCGGGATCCAGAAAAGGCATAACCTTGATTGAGATGATTGCCGTTATTGTAGTGGTCGGCCTGGCTATACCGGTAATTATGTTGTCGTGGCAGGATTTGGCTTTTCGCTCAGGTCGCGCTGAGGTCATTGCTCAAGCAACCTTCTATGCGCAGGAATTGATGGAGGAGATAAAATCGAAAAGATTTGATGAGAATGATGCGCCTGCCTGGACCAATAGTGCTAACTTTGGTACGGAAGGCACAGAAGACCCTAATGATGCAAATACCTTTGATGATGTGGATGATTTTGTCGGGTGTACCGATACTCGGGTCACTAATCCAGCTTCTGGCTATACTCGCTCTGTAAGTGTAAATTATGTTACGCTTGATACTAATGATACCTGGCAGGACTGTACGCCATCCACAAATTGCTTGGATGATACAGGAGATTGCACGAACTGTAATCACTGTTGTTATAAGCGCATTAATGTTGAGGTTCACCATCGATTTGGCGATTCCAGCGTGGTTACGATGGTGAGCGGATATTAGACTAACTCCTGGATACTAGATTCTGGATGCTGGATTTCCAAAAATGTTTGTAAAAAAAATGAAAAAGAGAGTTCAAAAACAAGTCTCAACTATCCAGTATCCAGTATCCAGTATCCAGCATCCAGCATCAAGGATCAAGGATCAAGGATCGAGAAGAGGTGTAACCTTAATTGAACTGATAATGGTCATTGTCGTTGTGGGAGCACTTGCCGGAGGTCTTTCTTTCGGTATCAAGGAGGCAATTGACCTTTATCAATTCCTTACCTTTCGCAACGAGATAGTCTCACAGGGCAGGATGGCATTGATGCGGATGGTCCGGGAAATAAGGCAGATAAGGGATAGTGATTCGATATATACGTGTCAGCCCTCTGAGATTGAATTTGATGATATAAATAGCAACAGAATTAATTTTCAGCTCTCAGGGGAGACTTTGTTGCGCAATGCGGATATTTTAGCAGACAACGTCAGTAGTTTTATATTTACCTATTATGACCTGGATGGTTCACCAGCTGGCAGCTGCTTAGATATTTATCGCATTGGTATAGAATTAGAGATTCGCTCAGGTACTCAGACTAAACGTTTACGGTCGCAGGTTTATCCGAGAAATCTTTAATTCTGGATTCTGGATGCTGGATCCTGGATGCTGGATGCTTGCAGGGGGGACAATGGGGTTTCAGAGCTATAAGGATTTGGAGATTTATAAGGTAGCTCATAGATTAGCAATAGAAATTCATCAGATGAGTTTAAAGCTTCCTAAATTTGAAATCTACGAAGAGGGAAATCAAATAAGAAAATCATCTAAGTCAATATGCAGCAATATTGTTGAAGGATTTGGCAGAAGAAGGTATAAAAATGAATTTATTCAATTTTTAACCTATGCTTTGGCTTCCTGCGATGAGACAAGAGAGCATTTAGATTTACTCTGGGATACAGGTTCATTAAAAGATAAAGATGCTTACAAATATTTCACCCAAAAGTATGAAGAATTGGGTAAAAAATTAACAAAGTTTATTCAAGCAGTTGAGATTGGTCATTTAACTCCTAAAACCAGAATCAAGCATCCAGCATCAAGCATCAAGAATCAAGGATCAAGAAAGGGCGTCAGCCTGATTATCGTAGTTTTCGCAATGATGCTCTTGGCAGTGCTTGGCTGGAGTCTGGCAGTCCTGCAGTCCACTGATTTTGAGTCAAGCCTTCGGCAAGTTGAATCGGAAAGAGCACTCTACTTAGCTGAGTCAGGCGCGCAATGGGCATTGAGGGAGTTGAGAGATGACTTTAGTTGCGCTAATTTTAATCCCGATCCTAATGGTTGTCCTCCCGGCGGTTGCCTTCATAATCTTGATTTTGGTCAATACCGGGTGTGTTGTACGTGTATGCCTTCGGGCAAGGGTAAAAAAAAGTGTGAACCCCCTCAATGTAATAATTGTCCTCAACTTATTATTGAATCGTGGGGCTATGTGCCTTCGGAGGAGGATTTTCGGACACAACGCCAAATAAGGTTAGTTGTAGACCAGGGTGCTTTTGCCACTGCAGGCAGTGTAAGAAATCTATTTGATTGGTCAGGTATGCTCGGTGGTTCTAAGATAGATGGGGATTTACGAGCAGG
>CAYMKG010000114.1:0-4152 GCA_964391145.1 uncultured Planctomycetales bacterium | reverse complement strand
ATTTTACAACCGTCCCAATATTCTGTCCTAAAACCGCTCGTTTGATATTACCCTTTTTGGTAAGATTAAAAATTACTATGGGGAGTTTATTATCCATACACAGACTCACTGCTGTAGCATCCATAAAACGCAATTTTTTGTTTAAAACATCAATATAGCTTAAACAGCCGAACTTTTTAGCATTTTTAAATTTTAGCGGGTCTTTATCGTAAACGCCCTCAACCCGGGTTGCCTTTAAAATGACGTCAGCGCCTATCTCCATTGCCCGCAGAGCCGCAGCAGTATCGGTAGTAAAATAAGGATTACCTGTACCGGCAACAAAAATAACCACGCGTCCTTTCTCTAAATGTCTGATTGCCCGGCGGCGGATATAAGGCTCAGCTACTTGCTGCATACTGAGTGCGGTCATCACTCGCGTTGGCAATCCGAGCTTCTCCAGAACATCCTGAAGAGCAAGTCCGTTTAAGCATGTTGCGAGCATACCCATGTAGTCAGCCACAGATCTATCCATATCCAGGCCTTTTCTTCCGGTATTCGCCTGGCCGCGGAAAATGTTGCCTCCCCCTAAGACGATAGCCACATCCACTCCCAGCTCGTCTATTTCCTTTATCTGCTCAGCTATCGATATTAATGTATTTTGGTCAATACCGTGGGGCTTATTGCCTTGAAGCGCTTCGCCGCTTAATTTTAAAATAACACGCTTATAAATCGGCTTATTCAAAGTCTACTCCTCTCCGATTTTGTAACGGACAAAACGGCGAACAACTATATTCTCGCCTATCTTTCCCACAAGCGCGGCTAGATAGTCGCTTATGGTAATTGAGGGGTCTCTAATGTATGCTTGCTCCAGGAGGCAGTTTTCTTTGTAGAATTCTTCTTTGTCCTCAACCTTATTTATAACCTCCTCCGGTACATCTTCTTTTCTTATATAAGCCGGGTCGCTTGCCGCAATCTGCATGGCCAAATTTTTGGTAAATTCACGGAAATCTTCGCCGCGTGCGACAAAATCGGTTTCGCAATTGACTTCCAGCAATACCCCGAGTTTATTGCCCGTGTGTATATAGGATTCAATTCTCCCTTCTTGAGCAGGCCTATCTTTTTTTGCCTGAGCAATTTCCATACCCCGCTTACGCAGGAGCTTGATTGCTTCTTCTATATCGCCATCTGCTTCTTCAAGAGCCTTCTTGCAATCGGCTATACTCGCCTGACTCATTTTTCTTAAATCCTTAATTAAATCGACGGATATCTTCTTCATTAGTCTTCTCCTTGGACGTGGTTTTATTCTGATTTTGTCTGCCGAGAAGCTCTCTCTCTACTCCTTCTTCTCTTCCTCCAGCAGTTCCTCTTCAATTTCGCCAGGTTGTGATTTCCCGCCCGACTGCTCTGCGGACACAGATTCCTGCTCGAATTTTTCCGGAAGTGTCTGGCTCGCTAAATAGCTAAGAAATCTCTTCCTCCCCTCGATAATCGCATCGGCCAGCAAGGAAAGTATCAGACGAACAGACTTAATTGCGTCATCATTTCCCGGTATAGGATAATCAATTATGTCGGGGTTGGAATTGGAATCAACTATTGCTACAATGGGAATCTTCAAGCGCCTTGCTTCCTTTACCGCGGTACTTTCTTTATTTGTATCCACTATCACAACGGCTCCGGGTAATTTCTCCATCTGGACTATGCCCGAAAGGTTCTTCTTGAGATCCGCCTCCTCTTTTTCTAAACGGATAACTTCTTTTTTTGCAAGCATCTGGAACGTGCCATCCTCGCGCATTTTCTGGATACCCTTCAGACGCTGTATGCTCTTTTTAATCGTAGAGAAGTTGGTCAAGAGGCCTCCCAGCCAGCGGATATTAACGTAGTGCATACTGCATTTTTCCGCCTCTTCCTTGACTATATCCTGGGCCTGTTTCTTTGTTCCGATAAATATTACGCTTTGTCCCCGGGAAGTCAAATCCAGAAGAAAATCGCGGGCAGCATTTAAGCACTGCGCCGTCTTCTCTAAATCAATGATGTATATCCCGCACCTTTGGCCGAATATATACTTAGCCATTTTCGGATTCCAGCGCGAAGTCTTATGACCAAAATGTACCCCGGCTTCCAGAAGTTGTTTAACTAATTCGGTTGGCAAATCTTTCCTCCTTTTATCAAATATATTTTTCTCTTAGCAGAAAAACAAAAAATCCCCCGCACCTTCAAAGAGTCAAACCTTACTGTAAAACATTAGTATACCACATTTTATAAATTCTGCAACAAATTTTACCCTCACCACTTTTTCTTCTTTTAGACTATTACTGATTCTCTTTATTGGCTCTTTGGATGTTTCGTTTACCGTGAACCGTTTACCGCTAACCGTTCTCGGTAAACTCCGTTAGACCTTTCTTTAATCTGTAATCTATCCTGTTGAACGCTTAGGCCATTGTCTTTTTACTCTTTAGTACATGCACCTAATACAAAAAGTGTTGGGGGTCATGCCTCTCTTGCTTGTATTTGATATAAACGAAAGTACAACCCTTTTTTATCTAAAAGTTCCTGGTGGTTTCCCTGCTCTACAATTTTTCCTTTATCTAGAACTACAATATTATTGGCATTCTGGACTGTAGAAAGCCGATGGGCGACAATGAATACAGTGCGGCCATCCATAAGTTTTTCGATAGCCTGCTGAACCACACGCTCAGAAGCTGAATCTAAATGAGAAGTAGCTTCATCAAGAATTAATATCGGCGGATCCTTAATAAGAGCTCTTGCAATCGCAATCCTTTGCCTCTGCCCCCCAGAAAGGGAAACCCCGCGCTCGCCGATAACCGTATCATAACCCAAGGGCAGCTTCATAATAAAATCGTGGGCATTAGCTTTGACCGCAGCATCGATGATTTCACTAAAGCTTAAGCCAGTTCTACCGTAAGCAATGTTTGCCTTGACGGTGTCATTAAAAAGAATAATTTCCTGACTGACTAAACCGATATTCTGCCGCAGAGATCTCAAGCTGAATTCCCGAATATCCCGGCCATCGATTAATATTCTTCCCTTTTGCGGATCGTAAAAACGCAACAACAAGTCAACTAAAGTAGTTTTGCCCACTCCGCTTTCACCCACCACCCCCAGAGATTGCCCCACGCTTATCTTAAGGTCTATTCCGCAAAGCACATACTCCGTATCGTAAGCAAACCAAATCCCGTCAAAAACCACTTCGGATTTCGGCCGCTGCAAGGATAACGCACCTGGAGCATCCTTTACTTTAGGCTGAGTGTTTAGGACTTCGTATATCCGCGTACTTGCGGCTATGGCCTGCTGATTTAAAGAGTGGACCTGGCTTAATTTTTTAAACGGCCTGATCAAGGAAAGCAAGGAGCCTAAAAACAGACCAAATACCCCGAAAGAAAGCTTGCCAAATATTACCTCGCGGCCGCCCCAGAAAAATACAAATATCGCTGCCACCACGCCTATATATTCAATAGAGGGGCCTAAAATAAGCCGGCGCTTGATTGATTTCATTGCCAATTTATAGAAGTCCTGATTTTGCTGATTAAATCTTTTAATCTCTTCTTCCTCGGCACAAAAGGCTTTCACGATTCTTGCGCCGAAGATAGTCTCGTACAAACTGGAATGAATATCCGCCATCTTCTCCTGCGAGCGCCGGGAAAGCTTCTTAAGTATCCTGCCTACCCTGACCATAGGAATGGTTACTAAAGGAAGAATTGCCAGCGAAACAAAGGCCAAACGCCAGTAGATAAAAAAGATTAAAAACAGAAAAACTAATACTTGCAAACTCTGATAGATAAGGTCAGTTAAACCGTAGGTAACAGCGTTCTCCACCCGCAGGACATCATTGGTAATTCGCGAGGTTAACTCTCCTGCTCGCTTGCGATGGTAGTACTCCAGAGACAAATCCTGCAGTTTGGCGTAAAGCCTGGAGCGAACATCCCGCACTACCCGCTGGCCGATGTCTGCCATAATATAGCCCTGAGCAAAGTAAAAAATTCCTTTTAATATAAACAAGATTAATACGGCAGTTGCCATAAATTTAAGCAGAACCAGGGGCGGGGTGGAATTTAAAAGCTGAATAAAGTTATCTAAAAAAGCGGGTAATTGGCCCGGCAAAATGATTTCTTTATTAGTAAGAACCTTATCCGCCAGCGGCACAATCATGGAAAG
>CAYMKG010000113.1:0-4196 GCA_964391145.1 uncultured Planctomycetales bacterium | reverse complement strand
GATTGGTTTTATCAACAGCCATCGCCAATATTGGCAAATTGCCGAGAGTGCCCGGGAATTTATTCCAAACTCGGCCGTTATTGCGGCTATAGAATATACCTGCCTGAGTCCCCAAATAAAGCTCATGCTCTGCCAATTTAACAATGCTTGAGCAGTTGTTTTCTTGTTCTGTCTTTCCAATATATATCCTTTTCCAATTTTTACCTTGATTGCGGCTGAAGAATAATCCGCAACCGCAAGCTGCATAGATTAATTTCTTATCCGCGTTATCTACGTATATAAAATTAATCTTTTTATTTACGCCTGTAAGCGCCGCTTGCCAGGAACTCCCTCCGTCTTCGGTCATAAAAACTCCCCGGTCTGTACCGATAAGTATTTTGCGTGGGTTGCGACTGTCTATCCAGGCCGCATTCACATTAACTATGCCGTTACTTATACTCTCCCAGGTCAATTCTTCAAAAGATTCAACAATACCACAACCTATACCACAGCTCCACAGCGCTATCAGAAAAATTAATAAAACCTTCATTTTTACCACCTCCTTCCCTAATAGACGAAGGAGGCGCCAAAATCTCACCAAAAATTATCAGGGACGAATCTTTGCGCCAATCGCAAGATGTGTCCCCCCCTCAGCTGTTCGAGGGACGCTTCATGAAAGAATTTGATGCTAGGATAAAAGTGTACGATTTATTCTAAGGCGAGGTACTCCTGCTGAACTTCTTGATAATCCGGCGTGTCTATATCTTTGTAGAGCTTGAGGGCTCTGAAAAGGTAATCCTTTGCCTTCTGCTTGTCTCCCATTTCCTTATACATCAATCCCAGATCGTAGTAAACACCGGCCAAAACCGGGCGATTATCAATTTCTTGACAAATAAAAATAGCTTCCTTGAAATAATCCTCTGCCTCAACAAGTTTACCTATCTGCCAATAGTACTCCCCCAACATCCAGTAGCTTGAACTCAGATTAAAGCGATGGCCGAGTCTTCTGTCCAATTCTAATCCCTTTTGATAATAATCCAGAGCCAGGTCGTAATTTTTCTCAAAAAGGGCGATCTCTCCCATATTAAAATAGTAGTCGCTTAATTCCGGAATTGCTCCTAAGCTTTCAAAAAGCTCCTTACTCTTCTCGTAGAACTTCTTAGCAGTCGGGTAATCGTCTTTCTCCGTATAGAGAAAGGCAATATTGAAATAATCGCAGGCTAAATTAAATCTATGTTCGGCGTTGTGCTTCCTTTGCCGATTAATTTCGGAACTCTTCATTAACAAAGAAAAGGCGGCTTCGTTATCGCCTTTATCGATATGCCAGACGGCCAGGCGGGCTAAGGTATCCGCCTCGTTGAGCTTATCTTTATTTTTTTGACTTAGATTAAGGGCTTTGTCGTAAAACTCCTTGCTCTTTTGATAGTCGCCCCACATGTGGTAGGTCCAGGCAATCTTAATGTAAGCTGTTGCTAAATGCTTATAATTCTTCTTTCTCTCGCTGTAACGAGCGTAATCAAAATAATCGCTTAGGGCCTGCGAAAACTTACCTAACCTAAAATTAACGTCTCCCTTCAATCTCCAGGCAGGCAAATAAAGAGAATCCTGCTTTGTAATTTGATTTAATAGCTCTATCGCCTGGGGATTGCTTCCTTTATCGTATAACTTATTTGCCTTTGAGAATAAATGAAACGTATCTGGATTAAAGGTAGGCAGTAATTTTGTAAGCGCAAATCCCGCAATGATTATGACCGAAGCCAAACCGAGGACAACGGCCTTCTTTCTGACAGTAGCCGGAAGACGGTATTTTAATTTCCTTCTTGCTAATCCAGTTCGGGCAGAAGGAGGACCGAATAACGAAAAAGCAGGGTCACCATAAAGCACGTATCCAGCCCAGGCAATCGCTGATATGCCGTGTTTGCCAATAAGCCTCTGGCGCGCCAATCTAACCGCCTCGCCGATTGACCTGGAGCTGGCCACCTGATTATAGAACTCCTCTGCAAACTCCCAACTGAAATTATCCTCTATTCTCCAGAAGGTGCCAATGTAATGCCGGACTCCAGCAAATAAAAACGCCTGGGCTAAGCCATAGACGTCAATCTGGGCATGTGCATCCAGAATGTTATCGGTTGCTCGTGCGGACTCGCAGGCATTGGCAAAGACGATGCTCGGAAGCGCTGCATTCTCGCCTAAAGCAAGGAACTCCCTGGCGCTTATCCAGCCGTCGCTTAATACCCAGCCGGACTCTCTGGGATTCTTGCTGTCGTATTCGCAGTGTCCGGCAAAATGAATAATATCGTAGTCCCGAAGGTTCTTGCGCACGTAATCGCTGTCTATATCCTGGGCTTTAAAATCAACGCTGATTTTCCCTTTTTTGGTCAGGCTCGTCTTAATATGAAGACCCTCCTGGTAAGCGGACTTCAAATCCCCGGTAGGATTAGCCAGAATCAGCATCTTGGGTTTTGCCGGAATACTTCTGTAGCGAGGCTGAATCTCTGATTTCTGGGTATGGATGTTTCGGCCCAGATTAAACTTAAGGCAAAGGAAATCCTTTCCGTCAAAAAGCAACTCCCAGGGTATGCCGATTAAACTCTCATCCAGAGACAGGATTAAATTTACCGCCTCGAGAGAAGATAATCTGAATTTAATCTGGCGGGACAGAAGCATATCATAAAGCAGTCCTGCGTTCTTCTTGAGTTCAACAACCGAATTTTCGTCGAGCAGCCTTCTACGGCTGGCTCTGTTTATAATGTTGACTATTTCGCTGTTCAGGCGCTCAATTCTTGAGAAATCAAAAGGCACGGTGCTTATGGTTTTAAGGGGCAACTCCCGCTCTCTCCCGTATAAACTCATACCAAGATAACTATCCTGAAAGGTTATCTCCAATATCCAGGTGTTATTTTTTTGCATTTTAATTATTTAATCTCTACGCTTATGGCACCCAGTTTCTCTTCCTTGCGCAAGATTTGAATCTCGTAGCAACCAAAGCTTAATTTGTCGAAAACTGCCTTGCCTGAGGTAACCTCGTAAGACTCAAACTCTTGCCCCTCTTTAAGAAGAGCCAGGCGCAAACCGCTTAAAGGTTGACGGCTGACCTTATCCGCCAATTCCAGATTTATCCTGATATTATCTTTGTCCCTTTTTTGAATATTTATGGCAATTTTTATATTTTCTAATTCCTTAATTAAATTTATCTCCTCGGTGAATTCGCTGATTTGCCGGCTGCGCAGCAGGACGGGCAGGGGTATAATTTCATTATCCACAATAACGTCACCGGTAGTGCTCAAAATCTGCAATGCCTTTTCTTTTAAGGCTAAAATAACCTCAAAGATATTAGAGAAAGGCTTATCCTTGACTAAGCTCTTTGCCTTTTCGATTAAAAACTCAGGAACGTGTCTTTGTTCCTCAATTTTTTGGCAAAATAAAGAAACTATCTCAGCGCATCGGCGACAGACAGCAAGATGCTCTTGAACGTACTTTGACTCTCTTTTTGAAAGCCTGCCCTCGCAAAAACAAACCAAAGTCTCCTCATCCGGACAGGGCAGATTAGTATTATTGTGTTTTTTTCGATATAATCCGTAAACCATTTTAATAACCTCTTCGAATCCGGGCATATCTACCCAATAATAATAGACGAAAAAAGATCAAACATCTAACTGAAAACCTTTATCTTTGAAGCAATCTCTGAGCTTTTTAATAAGCCGCGTTTTTCTCATATCCACGGCGCTGCGGGAAAGTGCCAGGGTGGTCTGTAAAGATTCTAAACTTATACCCTGATAAATATGCATTTCTAAAAAATATTTTTCCTGCGTACTCAAAATATCAATGCAGTCATAAAGACGCTGCAATTTTTCTTGTTCGGTAAGTTGTTGGTCCGCTAATATCCGTTGGTCGGGGAGGATATCTTTTAAAGAGCGGCCTTCACTTCCAAATTCCTCATCCAGAGATAAAGTCGGCTTCCTCTTTTTGAGATAATCGAGGCAGAAATTTATGGTAATTATTCTCAGCCAACTGGCTAAACTGGCGTTATTCTTTCCTTTAAACTGCCGCAACTTCTGGAAATTGTCTTTGGTTAAATTCAGGAAGATTTCTTGAAAAATGTCACCAACGGCATCCGGGGAGTGACCAATGCCTTTGGCTTTAAAAACGCTGTAGATGTAGTTGTAAATAAGGCGGGAATATCTGTCAACAAATTCATCCCAGGCGCTCTTCTCCTG
>CAYMKG010000112.1:0-4206 GCA_964391145.1 uncultured Planctomycetales bacterium | reverse complement strand
TCTCCGGAGTTGGTTTAGGCTTGATTGGTCTTTTCTTTGCTACTCAGGCAATGGCAATTATTCATACCTTCATAAAGCAGGGCGGAATCAGAGGCTCACCGTGGTATAAGTATTTAACCGCACCTATTGCTGATTATGATAGACAAACCGGAAAAATAGAACACACTGATGCGTTTGAATTCCTGCCGCGCTTATTCAGAATCTCTATTGACCGCCACGAAGAAACTCATCGATTCCTCCACAATAAAGGCATCCATTCAAAGATTGTCAATGAGGTATTAGCATATTCCATCCAGGCTTTGTATCTACTACACGACATAGTCAAATCGATTATGTTCAAGCCGCAATCTCCTACCGTGGCAGGAGGGGCAGCGGCTAAAGCTGCGTCTAAGGGTCGCGGAGTTCAAACTACAGACGATTCTTCTGCGGCCCTTGATGCAGCTGCGGAATCATTTGAAAATTCTTTAAGAAAATATTTTGGAAAAGAATTTAAAGAGGAGAAATGGGAGAACCAAAATAGGGCAATTTTGTCTTTATTCAAACTTTCCTCTAAGTTAAAGGAAGTCTTTGGAGTAATGGAATACGCAGCAGGCAAGACAATGGTTCTTATTGGCTTGGCTTATCTTATAAGGAAGCTTAGAGGCGAAAAGGCATTGGTGGTTGTGTCTCATAATCATTTTGCGCAAAGAGACGCCGCCGTTGCAGCAGAGTTACTTTCCGAATACGGCATTAAAGTTGGTTATCTTACCCAGGAAGGAAAGAGTAAAATTTATAGAAATGGCGACTTCGAGGAAGTAGAGCGTGTTCAGCTCTATAAGGAAGCAGACGTAATCTATGCTGTAATCTCAGAGGCGATATTTGATGTCCAGAGAGAATTTCTATCCGGTGTTTTTGCCCAGCTAAGAGGAAAATGGCGCATCCTGGCAGATGAGGCGGATATTACCCTGGTTAACGAAGCCCTTACTCCTTTTATAATTTCATTAGGTCAGGATAAATCATTAGAACAGATTATAAGAGCGGTATTTGCTTTTGCTCAAGAGGTTCAGGGTAATAAAGGATTATATGAGAAACGGGATAACGTAGTTACACTCACTTCCCAAGGAAGGGCGGAAGCAAGAAATAGACTAGGTATTCCTAAGGATAAAAAGGAAGAACGGTTCTACTTCTATCTGGTTGAGCAGGCATTAAAAGCTTTGGTATGCGTCAATAAGTATTATGTAGAAAACGGCGAAGTGGTAATTATCGGAGACTCCGGAGAAGCCTTGAGAGGAAGAAGGTGGCAGGATTTCTTACATATCTTCCTTGAATTAAAAGAAGGTCTTGGATTCAGAGGCGAAGGTATTACCGGCTCTCAGATGTATCTCACCAATTACCTTGCCTTACCGCATATTACTGGATTTATTGGTTTAACCGGAAGCCTGGATGAGGAATTGGCCAAAGAAGTTTATCCGGAAGCAGAGATTGTAAGGCTTGAGAGTGCAGAGAGAGGAGAGGTTATTGAAGAAGGAATAGAGTTGCATATAAATAAAGCAGAGAAATTAGAAAGAGTAAAGGATTTAGCCTTAACCAAGTCTGGTGAGAGAAGGCCGGTTTTAATAAAAGTAGGTCCAATCGAAGTTACTAAGCCTATAGAACAGATTAAAGTAGGAGATTATGTAGTAACAGGTGAAGAAAGATCAATATCTAAAGTGATTGAGATAAAGGAACCTACAGGAGATTCTTATTACGAAGTTAGATTTGAAAACGGAGTTACCTTAAGAGTTCCAGATGGCCACCGCTTCTTTACTACAGAAGGAGAGGTAGCTGTTTTGAGAGATGGATTGCAGAGCTCAGGATTAGATGTAGATGTAATCAATGCACACAATAGTTACCTTTTTAAGGAAATAAAAGAAATTATAAAAAATGCGGGAAGGCCGGGCAAGATTACCATTGTCACCTCTGTGGCCAGCCGCGGTATCAATATCGGTCTTTTAGAGGAGACCAAAAAACAGGGAATCTATCTTATCGATGCTAATTTATCCTGGTCTTCTTTAGCCACCGACCAATTTAAAGGTCGCGGCGCAAGAAAGCCAGATGAAAAAGCGCACTGGAAAGGTATATATTCTCTCGAAGATGAAATTTTCATAGATTACGAATCATTAACCAAAGAGGGAAAGGCGATTTTAGAAGAGACTCCTATATTACATAAGGCAGATAGGATAATTAGGCTTCTACAAGAAGGAAAAAGAAGGATTTGGAAATATACAGGTAAGTTCTGGCAGAGGATATTAGACAGCAAGTTCTGGCAGAAGATATTAAGCGCCCAGCAGAGGCGTTCTTCAGATAAGGCAGAAAGGGTAATCGCGCTTCTACAAAGAAGGATACTTGAGGAAAAAATTAGGACGGCCAGGTCGCAAAGAAGGATTTGGAAATATACAGGTGGATTCTGGCAGAAGATATTAAATATCCGGATGAATCTCGCTCAAGGCGGCGTAGAGATTTTATTCGGAGAAAATGCTGCGAAGGTAAAAGCCACTCTTACTGAGGAAAAGAGGGCCCGCTATACAGAAGAGGCTCTAAGAGAAGTAGATTCCCATATGGGCAATTTCTTCAGATACGCAGATAAATATCGTCAGAGAATGGATTATATTTCCCGCCATTATTTGGTATGGCAGAAATTGTTTAATTTCTCTTATATTGCAGAACTTTTATACGGAATAAAGGGCGCTTACGAGAATACTCTTAGAGATTTATCCGCAGCGCTTGATTCTATTGTAAAAGAAATAAGTGAGGAAACCAAGGTAGCCCTTCCTAAACAAGAAAAGAAATCATCGCTCCAATCCCTCAAGATAGCCGGTGTGATTATAGGTTTAGTTGCTGTGTTTGGCATCTTCTTTAAGGCAGGCATCTTCAGCGTTCCTGTTTACGCTATCTCTGCCTTAGGAGTAACATTCCCGATTTTAGCTGCTTTTGGTATTGCAGCTTTAGCCTTGGGAGTGCTCTTCATTCAGAAATTTATATTAGCTCCTGCACTTTCTCAAGATACCAGCGCAGAAGATTTCTCCTGTCTGATTAAGGGAGTGGAAGATAAAGGCTGGGGAGGAGCTTTATTTAAATTTATTACCAACCGGATTCTACCCATTATAAGCTATATTGGCGCATTTGGCGGCCTAATGCTGATTTTTGCTAATTTAGTATCTCCCCAAGCACAAATAATAGAATTCTTCATCACTCTATTTCAGGGTGTGAATGTTTTGGGCATCGCCTCTTCTTTAATATGGATAGCTCTTATGTCCTCTGCCTTTACCGCCGTTATAAACTACAGGAATCTCCTGAAGAGCAAGGTGCTTCCTCAAGATAGGACCCAAGACTATAGGCTAAGAAGGTTGGTTGAGTATCTCGGAATAGGAATAATGTCTAATATCTTCTCCTATGTAGTTCTCTCATCTCTTATTCCTTCCGGATTTATTCCAGCCGCAGGTATGATAGCTATAAGTATTTTAGCCGGATTCATAATAACAAGCGGCTATCGGTATTTGAGCAGTTTGAAAGATACCGTTAAAGGAAAGTGGGCTCATTTAGGATTCATTGGTTCAGTAGCCGGCTTCTTGTTGGTTAAGACATTCTTAGCATCGGCAGCTGCTTCGAATATTACGCCTTTCTTGGTGTTAGGCTCGTTTGCCTTCACAATAATAGGTATATTAATGATGATTGCTGCCGGACGCCTTAGCTCTCAGATTTCCTCTTTAGGGAAATCTTCCAAAGCCAAGGTGATTCTGCAAACCTTGCCTTTGAATATAGTGGGCGTAATCCTTTCAGTATTTGGAGCGTATGGTCTAATAAATATTATAAGTTCAGGAGTTATTTTGAGTCTGAATCCTGCTTGGATTGTAGCCTTTGTCGGCTTTGCTTTATTAATAGGCTTCCTTGTTTACAAAGGAAAACCTAATTATGCTCACCAAACCGCAACTTTGGGAATAACTGCAGCAATAGGTATAGGATTCACTAATCCCTCTTCTTATGCTGCTTATGCCCAGGTTGCTCAGCCATCAACTGCAAGCACAGTAGAGAATGAAGATTTAATTGCCGCTTTAGAGAGACTGGCAGAAAATGCACTCTCTGAGGAGGATGTTGCTAAGTCCTTTGAGGAAGATACGTCGATTCAACCTCGGGCTCCGCCGCAGACAGAACAAGTATCCAGCGAGGACGCCGCCGAGTATTATCCTC
>CAYMKG010000111.1:0-4219 GCA_964391145.1 uncultured Planctomycetales bacterium | reverse complement strand
TATTTCCGCTTAACTGAATGTTCACGCCTTGCGGTATGGTTATTGCTTTCTTTCCTAATCTTGACATATTAAATGAGCACGCAACTTATGGAACGAAGTGAGCATATTATGTTCGCTTGCGCTCCATAAGTCGTGGCCTCACTTACCAGACGTAACCGATTATCTCTCCACCGATTTTCCTTTCCCGTGCTTCTCTGTCGGTAAGGATACCCTGGGAGGTAGAAATAAACGCTACGCCTCTGCCTCGTAAAACCGAAGGAATTTCATCCTTTTTTGCGTAAATTCGCAATCCCGGCTTTGATATCCGCTTCAGGTTCCTTATCGCTGATTTATTATCGATGTATTTCAGGTAGATTCTCAATATACCCTGTTTTTTGTCTTCCATGAATTTGTAATTCTCAATGTAGCCTTCTCTTTTAAGAATCTCCGCGATAGATTGAACCATTGAGGAAGCAGGCACCTCCACAATCTCTTTTTTTATACGGGTGGCGTTGCGAATTATAGTAAATACGTCTGCGACTAGATCTGTCCTTGCCATTCGTCGCTGCGCTCCTCATTGCACAGATTGGCACAGATTTTTCCACAGATTAGCACAGATTGATTATCTGCGCTTATCTGTTTCTTTTTATCTGTGACCATCTGTGTGTTCACCAGCTTATTTTTTTTATCCCCGGGATTAAACCCTGCCAGGCCAATTCTCTAAAACATATACGGCAAATCCTAAATCTTCTTAAATATCCTCCCGACCTGCCGCAAATTGAGCAGCGGTTATACTTCCTGGAAGAAAATTTGGGAGTTCGTTTCCATCTTTCAATCTGCGATTTTTTAGCCATATCCGTTTAAATATGTATTTTTTTAGTTTTAAGTAGAAAAGGGCACTCCAAATAATTTCAACAGCTGATAAGCTTGCTGCTTTGTTTTGGCATTCCTGATGACGAAAGTAATATCCATTCCCTGAACTTGTATTATTTTATCGTAATCTATTTCGGGAAAAATTGTCTGTTCGGAAATACCAAAAGAATAATTATAATTCTTATCAAAAGAATCAGACGGCAGGCCCCTGAAGTCGCGAATGCGGGGCAGGGCAATGTTAATCAAACGGTCCAAAAATTCGTACATCCGGCTTTTTCTTAAAGTCACCTTGCATCCTACAGGCTGCCCCTTTTTAAGTTTAAAATTGGAGATTGCTTTTTTAGACCGCCGTATTACCGGTCTTTGTCCGGTTATCAAAGCCAGCTCATCCATGCACTTATCCAGGATTTTAATATCGTTAAGAGCTTCCCCTACCCCCATATTTACCACAATTTTCTCCAGGCGCGGCACGGCATATTTGTTTTTAATGTTAAATAGCTGCTGCATCTGGGGCGAGATTTCACTACGAAATTTTTCAAGTAAACGAGGCGTCATTCGTAACCTTTTATATGGGTTCCTTGCACTTCTTGCATATACGGGATTTCGTTCCGTCCGGCTGAATCACGAATCCAGCCCGCGTCCTGCGATTGCAATTTTTACAAATTAACATCAGATTGGAAATATGTAGCGGCAATGGAATTTGAACTATCCCGACCTGTTGTTCCTGCTGTCTCCTTCGTTGATGTTTTTTAACCAAATTTATGCCCTCAACTATTGCGCGCTCTCTATCAGGAAATATACGCAGGACCTTACCCTTTTTTCCCTTATCCTTGCCAGCAATTACCTCTACTATATCGTTCCGCCTTATTTTATACATCTCTGGTTTATAAGACCTCGGGTGCCAAAGAAATAATCTTGGTAAATTGCTTATCGCGCAGTTCTCGGGCGACCGGCCCAAACACGCGGGTTCCGCGCGGATTTAGTTGTTCGTCAATAAACACAATGGCGTTATGGTCAAACCTTAATATTGAGCCGTCGTCTCTGATTATAGGCTGTTTGGTTCTGACTATCACCGCCTTTGCCACTTCTCCTTTTTTTATCGCTGCATCGGCAGACGATTCTTTGACATTAACTCTTATAATATCGCCAACCTCACCAAAAGGCGCTCCTTTTCTACCCAGAACGCCGATGAAAGCTGCGCGTTTGGCTCCCGTATTATCAGCTACATCGAGAACAGAACGTAACAGAATCATTTTAATATCTCCACCAGGCGCCAGCGCTTTTCTTTAGAGAGAGGCCGCGTTTCCTCTATTTTTACCAAATCGCCTAATTTAGCTTTGTTGTGCTCGTCATGCACCTTAAACTTAGTGTATTTTTTCACAATCTTTTTATAGCGGGGGTGCTTTGTTAAACGCATTACTCTTACGATGATGGTTTTTTGCATTTTGTCGCTGACAACCCGGCCTATCCGAGTTTTTCTTCTGGATTTCTGCTGCATCATTTGCTCTTTCCCGCTCTCTCGTTTAAAATTGTTTTAATTCGGGCGATATCTTTCCTTATCTGCTTAAATAAATGCGGTTTTTCCACGCGGCCGGCGTATCGCTGCTGATTAAGTTTGAATAATTCCTCAAAAAGCGACTTTTCTTTGCTTTTTAATTCTTCTTCGCTTAAATTTCGCAATTCTCTTGCCTTTATCATCTGTTTCTATCTTCTCCGGATTTCTTCAATCATTATCAATTCTATAATCTAATTACGCCTTCTGCCTGGTTATAAACTTTGTTTTTATCGGCAACTTATATGCAGTCAGTCTAAAACAATACCTGGCGAACTCTTCTGGAATGCCGCCCAACTCGAATAAAACCTTTCCTCTTCTTATCGGACAAACCCAATGGTCCAGCTCGCCCTTACCTTTGCCCATGCGCACTTCGGCGGGCTTTTTGGTAACAGATTTATCGGGGAATACTCTTATCCAGAGTCTTCCGCCTCGTCGCAACTGGCGGGCTAGCATTACTCGCACTGCCTCAAGCTGAGTGTTGGTTACCCATCCGTTTTCCAGAGATTTAAGTCCGAACTCTCCAAAGCTTAACTTCAACCCCCGGGTAGCTACTCCCTTTCTTTTCCCTCGCTGAGACTTCCTGTATTTTACGCGCTTCGGCATTAAGACCATTATTTCCCACTCTCCTGAGCTTCCTGCTGAACGCCAGGCTGTTCGCTCTTACGGTCAATTACGGTATCGCCTTTATAAATCCAGACCTTTACTCCTATAGTGCCATATGCGGTATGCGCCTCGCTGAATCCAAAATCTATATCCGCTCTTAAGGTCTGCAAAGGTATTTTTCCCTCCTTGTAAGTTTCCCGGCGTGACATTTCTGCTCCGCCCAGTCGCCCTGCAACAGAAATTTTTATACCAATAGCTCCGGCATTTACTGACTGCTCTATTGCTCTCTTGATAGCTCGGCGAAAAGCCACCCTTTTTTCTAATTGAAAGGCGACGCTCTCTGCTACTAATTGCGCATCCCGCATGGGCTCCTTTACTTCTTCGATATCGATGGCAACCTCTTTGTTTACCAAGCTGTTAATATCTTCTCTTAATCGCTCAATCTCCTGTCCGTGGCGGCCTATAATCATCCCAGGGCGGGCAGTCTGAATTTTTATTCTTATTCTATTGGACAGCCGCTCGATAATTATCTTAGTTATTGCGGCAAATTTTAATCTACTCTTTATGAACTTGCGGATATTATAATCCTCATAGACATATTTAGGATATTCCTTCATAGGCGCAAACCACTGACTCTGCCAGTCTTTAATAATGCCGATTCTCTGAATTAAAGGATGTACTTTTTGTCCCATATCCGTTGACTAAATTAACCGCTTTTTAAATCCAGCTCTACCCTGATATGCGAAGTCCTTTTCCTTATGAGGGTTGCGCGGCCAAACGGCGCAGCCCTGTATCTCTTCCAGATTGGCCCCTTATCGCAAACTATTTTGGAAATATAGAGTTGCTCCGGCCCGAAACCCTTAGTCTTAGCATTAGCTACGGCTGAATTTAAAATTTTCTTTAGATATTCCCGCGGCCGGGCGTTTATATTTGATAGAATCGCCTGTGCGCAAATCACATCCCTTCCCCGCAACAGGTCAATCACCCGTCTTACTTTAGTCGGCGATATTCTTAAAAATCTTCCCTGAGCTTTCACAATCATAGTACTTTTAGGTTACGAATGTTACGAAGGTTACCTGAGGTTAAGGAGGTTGCATTTTTATTTACGCAACATCCGTAACCTTCTTAACATCCTTAACCTCCGTAACCTTTAATTATGTTTTCTCCGGTGCTTTCTTTGCCTTCACGCCACCGTGTTTTTTGAATAAT
>CAYMKG010000110.1:0-4283 GCA_964391145.1 uncultured Planctomycetales bacterium | reverse complement strand
TCAACCACCTTCTTTCTGTTAAAGGTAATGTCTATGGTTGCGCAGTGCAAATCGCGGGAAATCGTATATTCCTGCTCTCGCAGACCCGCTCTATAGTCGCCGATTCTGGCAAATTGATAGCGCCAATAACCGCGAAAGCTCCATTTTGGATTAATCGGCCAGATAAGCTGGCTCGTCATTTCTTTGCCGCCCTTTCTCTGATAGCGGTGCCCTAAGCCAAATGAACGCCCTCTACCCAGGTTAAGCCAGTTATCAAGATTTACAGTTTTAAAATAATCGTTGCGGTGGTCATAAGTCGCGTCTGCTTCCATCCGCAGCCAGGCGTAAGGCGTAAGCTCCAAATCAAAAAGAAAGTCGGTAAATCTATCCTGGGCTTTGGAGATGTTGTCTTTCTTGGAATACATAATATAATCCGAGGAAACCCGGAATATCGCCAGGTCAACCGGATTTTTATCTCTTTTCGTCTGTAATTTATTTTCTAATTCCAGCGTAAAACGATTATCTTGGTTAATGCTGTCTATGTCATCAAATTTTTGTAGTTTGTCCGGAGACACGGTGGGCTCATGAACATAACTGTACTTCAACTTAGGGATAATTAGGTGCCGCAGGCGATTTATGTTTAGTCCGAGAAAGTTATTGTTAATATCAAAAACGCGGTAGAACCTGGTACTCATATCCATACCGGTATAGAAGGTTGTGCGGGGCGAAAACGAACCACCCTGGTTATCTTTGCTGTAAAAGGTCTCTCTTATTCCTGCGTAAGGAGAAACTTCCAGAAACATAATCTTTCCGAGAAGAGTAATCTGGTTGTAAGTGTCAAATCTCACTACGTCATCGTCAAGCTCCGAGGGTGCGGTGTATTTATTGGTAAGATTGGAAAACTTGGTTTGGTTTTTAAAGTAAACCGCGCTTTCTCCTAATTGATAACTTGGTAAATCATAAGAAATCTCCGGCAATTTTTCTGTCATATTATCATACCACCTGTTAGTCCGCTTCTGGACTAGCATATTTATATTTGAGTTTGGCAGGGTGCGGCTAAGCAAGACATAGGATTTGGGCTGCACATCATTTTCGTACTCCCGGTAAAAATAATCCTTTAAGAAATCGGCATCAGGGTCTCTGGCTCTTCTGTCGTCTTCGATTTTGTAATACTCGGCGGTAAATTTTGTTTTTGGGTCTACATCCCACATATGCCTGAACCGAACCATATATCTCTGATATTCGTGTTCAAGATTTTGCGCAACGTCTTTTGGCCGCTCCTGAGTATAGTAGAACTTGAAATCTCCACGGCCAACTTTGTTTGTGTCATAATTTACGCCGAATCCTTCGGCAAGTCCTAATTTATTTCTATAGTCAAGATACAGCCTTAAACGGGCACTATCGTTTAAATCGCTCCTCCATGCACTTAACAGATAAGGTCCCCAATCGCCGGTTTTCCCTGCCTGAAACTGGACTTTCATAAACGGGTCCTTCAGGCTATGGACATACCTGGGCAGGTAAAAGAAGGGAAATTTACTCCAGTATACGACGTTTGACCTGGCAATTATCTTATCATCGGGGTAAATCTCTATTCTCTTTGATTTTATGCGAAAGTGCGGCCGGTCATAGTTGCAGCTGGAAAAGTATCCGTCTTTGACAACATATTCATCCTCGCTTAGGCTCTCAGCCTTTTTGCCGGAATAATAATACGGAGAGGAACGAAGCTTTGCTTCCAGAATCTCTCCTTCTTTGGTTTCAAAATTATAAATTAATTTTTCGGCCTCGAGGATACCCCTTGGATCTTCCAGGCGCACGCTACCGGTGGCCTCGACGTCTCTGGTTTGAGTATTTACCTTGATTCTGTCGCAAAGCAAGCGGGTATCCTGGTAGGTTACTACTACATTACCCTGTGCTATAATCTCTTTGGCCTCGGCGGAATATTCCACGACATCTCCGTCAACGATAACCGGCTGCGCCGCTTCTTGTTTTCCATAAATTATATTCGAATGCCGGAAATTAAAACAAAGGAAGAAAATAAAAGCAAGGAGACAAAAACTCAGCGATAAAATTTTGTAAAAGTTCGATCTAAATATGCAGCTCTTCTGAATCATCTTCTTCCCGGAGCGAAAGTCCCTCCCACCGTTCCTTTACGCCAGAAATAGATTCTGTTTCTACCGGTCTGTTTGGCATGATATAATGCCAGGTCTGCTTTATCGATTAATTCTTCTGCGTCTTGCGCATCTTCCGGAAAGACGCTGCCGCCTATACTTACCGTAATTTGCAAATCTTCGTCGTAGGCATGGATGTGTTGCTTCTCAATCGCTTTGCAAAGGCGCAAGCTGACATATTCGCCTTCTTCTCTGTCTATGTCGGGCAGAATAACCGAAAATTCTTCACCGCCGTATCTTGCCACCACATCAATTTGGCGCACGTTATCCTTAACAATCCTTGCCACCGTGCTTAATAAGACGTCGCCTACCAGGTGTCCGTAGCGGTCATTGTATCTTTTAAAATTATCCAGGTCTAACATTAGGAAAACAAACTTAAGTCCGAATTTTTTTGAACGGACAATTTCTTCTTCCAAGCTCTTCTGAAAGAAACGGCGGAGATAAAGACCGGTCAAGCTATCGGTAATAGACAGCTCTTCTATCCTGGCATAAAGATTAACTCTCTTTAATATAAGATTGAACTGATTAAGCAAAATATGGAATTTATCTTTATCCTCGGCTCTTATGCCCTTTATTGCCAGATGCCCCAATAATTGCTTGTCTATTTTTAAAGGAAAAAAATCGTAATCGGGCAAGCCCGATAAGTCCTTTTCCAATTCTACAAAACGGCAATCTTCCAAAGTTATTTTCTCTTTTAACCTTCCGTGAAAAACCTGAAATACTTCCTCAAAGCTCAGGTATTTGGTTAACTCTTTAGTTATTTCGTAAAGCTCGATTAAGCTCTCGACATTCTCCAATATAGCTGCATTTTCGCGCTCTAACTTTTGGTATTCTATTGATTTTAAATCCCGCTGACCTTTGATTAATTCGTAATTAGATTTTAGAATCTTGAGCCGCTTCTTCTGCCAGCGCAAAAGAGCTAAGATTGAAATAGAAGCTAAGATAGAAAATATTACATAATACATACCTGATTTTTCCCTCTCTGTTTTGCCTTGTACAGGGCGGCGTCTGCCTTTAGAATCAAATCCTGGGCACTCGTTACTCCGGGGGTCAGGAAAGCCAGCCCGACAGATATCGTTACGTTGGTTTCCTCCCGCCGCAAAATGAATTTTTTCTCCTGAGTCTTTAACCTCAAAGCCTGCGCTAACTCTTTGACTTCTCCTCCGGAAACCCCGGGCAAAAATACCGCAAACTCTTCTCCCCCAAAGCGGCAAACCATCGCCTCGGATATTTTGCCAAAAAACTCTAAGAACAGTTTACCTAAGCCTTTCAGCAAGATATCCCCGGCGATATGGCCGTACTTATCGTTGTAATCTTTGAAATTATCGATATCAATCATTAGAAAACTCAGGTCGTTTGAAATCCTTATAGTTCTTTTTATTTCATCGTTTAACCGCTCCAGGAAATAGCCTTTGGTGTAAGTCGAGGTAAGGCTGTCCTTGATGGCCAATTCCTGGATACGCTTAAAAAGCAGCGCGTTTTCTAATCCTAAAGCGCCGATATTGCAAATTGAATCTAAAAACCTCAAATCGTCCTGAGAATAAAAATACGGCTGGTAATTATCCAGCCTGAGTATGCCCAAAAATCTCTGTTCCACTTTAAGTGGAGAACTAATTAAGGATAACACCGGCCTGTTTGGTTTATATTCCGTCTTTTCCAAATCGAAACGAAAGTCGGTCCTGGTATCCTCAATCAGCAATGAGCTTGAATGTCTTATTACCCACCGGTCAAAAACGTCTCCCTGCTTTAGCTTGATCACTAAATCCTTGTCTTCCTTTTTACTCAGAAACAGATTTAATTTTTGTCTTTCCGGGTCTACTAAATAGAAAAGACACGTCCCTTTGTTTTTGCCTAACAAATAAAATGCATAATCTACAAGATGCTGGCATATTTGCTGGAGGGATAAATCCTGAATTTTATTAGCGATGCTTCTAAGATTGTTATAGTAGATAATTTTCTGCTCCAGTGAAGACTGGATGCTCTTTTGATTTTTTATATGTTCGTTTAAGGTGTTAATTTCCTCTTTAAAATTCTCGCTTTTTAAATTTAAAAGGCGGGATGAGCGCAGATGCCGGCTGATTAAATAGTAGATTAAAATTAAATAAACAAATCCCAGAAGATATGCCGATTTATTAA
>CAYMKG010000109.1:0-4300 GCA_964391145.1 uncultured Planctomycetales bacterium | reverse complement strand
CGCAAATGCAAATAGAGGGCATAAATAAGCCAGGTAATTAAGGACCAGGTCTCTTTGGGATCCCAGCTCCAATAGCTACCCCAGGCTACATTTGCCCACACCGCACCTGTAGTCAATCCGATAGTTAAAAAGGGAAAGCTAAAGGCAATCAAGCGATAACTTAACATATCCAAATAATCCAACCTAGAGGACTCCAGATAAGATTTTCTTGAACCGGCTAAATAGATAAGGCTCAAAATGAACGAAATACACACAGCGCCGTAAGCGAGAAAGTAACTGACTACATGAATAGTAAGCCAATTGCTCTGCAAGGCGGGAATCAGTGGCATAATAGTATCGTCCAGAAGAGAGGATAAGCCCAACAGAATTATTATCAATAAACTAATAGGCGCGCCCAGGAATCTGAGTTTATAAATAACCTCAAAAACCAGGTAAGCCAAGGCAACTGACCAGGCAAAGAAAATTAAGGATTCGTACAGATTGGTAAAAGGCGGCCGGCCAGCCTGGTAGCAGCGGATAATAGTCGCAAGGGTCAATAATAAAAACCCCAGAATGAATAAAGCGTTGGCAAAAATGCTTCCGGTTTTCTTTTTAAACATAAAATTTGTGAAATACAACACGCCCGAGAGAAAATATGCAACCAGACTAAGATTAATAAAAAGCGAATTCATCGTCAACCTTTCTTATGTCTTGACCTTAATTTCATATAATAAGTAATTACCAAGCCGATATTTAACAAAATAAAGCCGATAAAAACCCAGATAACCCCGGGGTCCTTGACCACCTGAAGCCCGGTCCAGTTAGGCTCCTCAGGATTGTAGCTGGATTGATAAAATGTATAGCCTTTATATTTAAGAGGGTAATTAACCCTGATTACCTTCCTCAACACCACCCTGCCCTGCTCAATTACCTTAACATGACTTTGAAAGTCTTTTATTATTTCTCTGAAACCGTAGGCAAATTTGATATTCTTATCCTTAGCAATCGGATGAGAATGAAATTTGGAAAATACCCATCGCTTTTCGCTGCCGGATGGATGGTTAACCTGAATCAAGAGCGCAGGATTATTCGGCCGTTTGGATTTGCTGTTAAAATTGCCAGCCTGGTCAATAAAAAAATCCGGGATATACTGAAGGACAACAAAAGAATAATCGGAACCCTCAATCCGGTATTCCTCGCCCAACCTAACAGAGTAAGTCTGTTCCTTATTCTTATCAACGAGGTAAACGGTGAGCTGGTGGGTTTGGGGCTCATACCATTGGATGTCGAAGTTCTCCAGAGACAACTTGAAATTTAACTTATGCGGCTGGTCTCTGATAAAAAAAACATCTTTTGACTGTCCCTCGTAGAGGCTGATAAACCCTTTCTGAGCAAACAGCGCGCTGATTAAAGCTCCCAGTAAAATGATTATCAAGCTAAAATGAGTTATAATTAACCCAAAGCTCCTGCGTGAAATCCTCAGACGGTCTAAACTGCATATCAATAAATTAAGCCCCAGCAAAGACAAAAGAAGAATAAACCACCAGGAATGGTATATATCGAAAAGGTTCAATTTTGCAAACAGCTGATATAGCGCCTTGCCGTATTTCTGAACGTACTCCTGATAAGTAAGGTCCTGGGGTATCAAGGTGCCGATAATGGAAGCCAGGACAATGAGAGTCAGTAAGACCAGTGCCAGCTTTATCGAACAGAAAAACCTCCATATCTTTTTAGTTTTTAAGCTCCCTTGTATCATCGCCTTAATAATTTTACACTTTTTTTATGCGCCTCTATCGTAGCCCGAAGGTCTGGCTTTCGGTGAACAAAGGAAAGGAAATTTGCCTCAAATTGAGAAGGAGGCAGATTTATTCCCGCTTTAAGCATGGAGTGAAAATAGCGCGCGTATTTTTTGGTATCGGAACTTGAGGCCTGCCGGAAATTTTGAACTTTCTGCTTAGTAAAAAAGATGGTAAACATTGAGCCGGCACGGTTGAGGCAAAAATTTATCTTTTGCTTTCTAAGGTGTTGGCTTAACTCCTCGCAGAGAAACTCTGCATTTTTCTCGAGCGCTTGATAATCCAATCTTGAAAGATATCTCAACGTTGCCAGCCCTGCGCTTACCGCCACCGGATTCCCCGAAAGGGTACCTGCCTGATACACCGGCCCCTGGGGAGCAACATAGCGCATAATCTCTCTCCTGCCTCCGTAGGCGCCTATTGGAAGGCCGCCGCCGATGATTTTTCCAAGACAGGTCAAGTCCGGCTGAATGCCATAAATATTCTGAACGCCGCCGAAGGTAAAGCGGAATCCGCAAATCACTTCATCAAAAATGAGAATTATTCTGTATTTGCGAGTTAATTCTCTTAATCCCGACAAGAAGCCCTGCTTGGGCGAAATTACGCCCATATTTGCGCAAACCGGCTCTAAAATCAGGCAGGCAATCTCCCGATGTCTGCTCTTGATTACCTCTCTTGCCTTGTCAATGTCATTAAAGGGCAAGACTATGGTGTCTCTTACCAGACTCTTTGGCACCCCGCGGCTTGCCGGAATACCGAAAGTCAAACCTCCCGAACCGGCCTTAACCAGCAGACTATCACAGCAGCCGTGATAATTACCTTCAAACTTTATAATCTTATCTTTTCCAGTATAACCTCGGCTTAACCGGATAGCGCTCGTGGTTGCTTCAGTGCCCGAATTCACCAATCTGAGCATCTGGATAGAAGGTATTGCCTGGGCAATAATTTTGCACAACTCAGTCTCATTCTGAGTGGGTGCCCCAAAACTCGTTCCAGAAATTATTGCTCGCTTAACCTCCCTGACAATCGCAGGGTGAGCATGACCTAAGATTAGTGCCCCCCAGCTCATTACATAGTCAACATACTCATTTCCGTCAACATCAACTATTTTACAACCCCGGCCCTTATCGATAAAAATGGGGCTGCCGCCCACTGCCTTAAACGCCCGCACAGGACTGTTTACTCCGCCGGGTATAAATCCAGACGCCTCCTTAAAATACCTCTTAGAGTTAACCTGTTTCATTCGTCTGCTTCCTTAAAAGAGGATAAACGTAGTGAATTAACCGCAAGCGCTGCCTGATATCTATTCTCACAAATTCTACTCCCGTTTCATAATAATCCTGGCCGTGTTTGTCCTTTTGGGCTTCATCTGCCTGCCAGACCACTTTAGTTAAACAAAAAAACGGCTCTTTATCTTGAGGCAAAAGCATGCCTAATTCTAATAGCGTCCCCGGCTTTATTCTCTCTTTCAACGGCAGGCGAAGGCCGCCTGCTCCCACATCTAAAGCGTGCATCCGGGATTCGCCATTTACTCCTAATACCTTATAAATTACCCTTACCCCATCCTTTACTCTATGGTATCTCCTTCTCTCGATCATTAGAGTAGCCTCATCTTGAGGTAATCCCCGCCCTTTCTTGCCCTATACCTACGCTACTATGTAAAAAGGGCGGGGTAAATCCGGTCTTCTTGAACTCCTTCAGGGTAAACAAAACCCGATATCCCTCCGGCCTAACTTTCTTAGAAATCCTGCTTATGATACGCAGCAGTTCTTCCCGACTATCCGAGTGTAGCATCGTATAGAGGTTATACGGCCATTTAGCGTATGAGGTCCTTAAATAGCAGTGGCTCACCTGAGTAAATTCCGCCATAGCTTTGCCGGCAGAATCTATATCTTTTTTCTTAACCTTCCAGGCTACAAGGGCATTTGCCTTAAGTCCAATCTTGCGGTGGCTTAAAACCGCTCCGAAACGGCGAATCACTCTTTTCTTTTTACTGGCCTTTAAATTTGACAGAAGATCCTCTTCTTTGATATCTAATCTTTTAGCCAATAACTTAAACGGCCTTTTAACTATGAGAAGAAAGTCTGAATCTGGCATCGATTTTAAAAACCTTTAAGGTTTTTAAATTTAAAATATCCTTAAGCCCGGCTCTTTTTTTAATCTCCCTGATAATGCGTAAGAGCCGGGTATGCGAGGAAGCCGTAACGGTAAACCAGATATTGAATTCCGCATCTCTCAAATAGTTGTGGCTGACTTGAGGATATTCGTTGATTATCCTAACCGCTGTTTCTATCTTCTTTCCCGGCACGCGCGCGGCAATAAGAGTTGAACAAAACCCCATCTTATTCAGGTTAAATACTGGGCCGATATAGCGGATAATGCCTCTTTTTTTTAAGGTGCGAACTTTGCCCAGCAGGCTGCTTTCGGAAAAACCGGTTCTTTTGGCAATCTCCAGATAAGGCCGAGAAGTAATAGGAAAGTTGAACTGTAGCTCTTCCAGCAATCTTTTTTCCTTTTTATTCATA
>CAYMKG010000108.1:1872-4309 GCA_964391145.1 uncultured Planctomycetales bacterium | reverse complement strand
ACCGCAGATGCTATACGTAATGATATACAGAAAATATTTGATTATCTTATAAGCGATACAAATGGTAGTGCAACTGCTAAAAGAAAATAACAAAGGATGTTCCTAAATGAAGGGGAGATTCATTACTTTAGAAGGTCCGGAAGGAAGCGGTAAAAGTACTCAAGGCAGGCTATTGGCGCGATATTTAAAATCCAGAGGATATAAGGCAATTTTCTTACGCGAGCCCGGAGGAACAAAGCTTAGTGAAAAAATAAGGAGGGTTCTTCTGGACAAATCCAGTCCGAAAATCTGCCCGATGTCGGAGATGCTCCTCTATATGGCAGCCCGCGCACAACTGATGCAGGAAGTAATAAGGCCGGCTTTAAGAAAAGGAAATTTGGTCGTCTGCGACCGCTTTTTGGATTCTACCATTGTCTATCAGGGTTATGGCTTGGGGGTTGATTTATCGCTGATTGAATATCTTGGCGATTTTCTTACCTCCGACGTAAAGCCGGATTTGACGATTTTTCTGGACGTAGCGGTTAAAAAGGGATTGAGTGTATGCGGAAAAAAATTAGACCGTATTGAACAAAGGCCGCTTACATATCACAGGCGAGTCCGAAGGGGCTATCTTGAGTTGGCAGCCAGGCACCCTGAGCGCTTCGTGATAATCAAGCCCGATAAAGACAAAAGAATTACGCAAACTAAGATTCGCAAGGTTATTTGCGATTATGGCTTTTAATCAGAATTTACCGGACAATCAGATATTCCCTCATAGTTTGACCGAGGGGTTAATCAAACGCGCCTGGGAAAACAAAAGGCTGGCTTCCTGCTATCTTTTTTTCGGTCCCTCCGGAACCGGCAGGCTTTCTCTTGCGCGCAGCCTTGCCAAGGCAACCAACTGTGAGGCTGGTTCGTTTCCGCCCTGCTTAGTATGCACCTCATGCCGGAAGATAGAAAACAACAATCATCCGGATATTCATTACATTGAGAAAGAAGGCTCCAGCTTTATCAAGATAGAGCAGATACAACTGATGCAGAGGCAGATCTATCTGCGTTCCTTTGAAGGCAAGTGCAAGGTATTTATTATCCTTAACGCAGAAGACCTTACCGAAGAGGCATCCAATTGCCTGCTGAAGATAATCGAAGAGCCTCCGGCAAATTCCTTAATCATACTTATAGCTTCCGATTTGCGCCGCATGCTTCCGACGATAGTCTCGCGCTGCCAGAAGATAAGATTTCTGCCTCTTGACCGAAGTTCGGCAGAAAGCGCCCTCAATCGAGATTACCATTTAGATGAGAATTTAAGCCATTGGCTTGCTTTTGCTCTCGAAGGGCGGTTGGGCGAGGCTTTGAGGCTTAAAGACAGCGGTATATTAAACGAAAAAAATCAGATAATCAGGTATTTCACCAGAGGTTCTAACTCGATGGTTAACAAATATGTCTCCATTGACAGAGACAAGCTCAGCTGGATATTAAAAATTCTAATCAGCTGCGTCCGCGACTTATATTTGCTTAAGATCGGAGCAGGAGAAGCTGAATTAATTAACCGTGACGCCAGAAATGAACTTCTGGGCCTTTCGCGCAGATATACCTTTGACGATTTAGACTGGATACTTCAGCAGCTCTGCGACTGGCTTTACAACGTCAGGCAGAACATAAATCCGAGATTATTGGTTGATAACTTGCGATTGCTATGGATAAAATAGTAGAGATAAAAATAAGAGAGCATGGCCCCATTGCATACACCAGGGTTGATACCAACGATTTTAAAACAGGCGACTACCTTATCCTGGAGCAGGACCGCGGCCTTGATTATGCCTGCATCGTCGGCGTCCTGAACGCCTTCCGTAAAATGCCGGAAGGAAAAGCAATAAAAAAGATTGTCCGCAAGGCAAACAACGAAGACCTGAAACAGATTGAGAAGAACCGAGAGAAGTCAAAGGAAGCGTTTAGCACCTGCCTTGCCAAAATCCAGGAACACAAGCTTCCGATGAAATTATTGGGCGCAGAGTTTTCCTTTGACGCAAGCAAGGTAATTTTTTATTTTACTGCCGAGGGAAGGGTGGATTTCCGCAATCTTGTTAAGGACCTGGCAAAGATTTTTAAGGTGAGGATTGAGCTGAAGCAAATCGGGGTAAGAGATGAGGCAAAGCTGTTCGGCGGCATCGGCCCCTGTGGCCGAAAGCTCTGCTGCGCCACTTTTCTTAAGAGCTTTGAGCCGGTGAGCATAAAGATGGCCAAGGAAGAAGGCCTGCCGCTTAATCCGCCCAAGATATCCGGAATATGCGGGCGGCTTATGTGTTGCCTCAGCTTTGAATATGAGACTTATAAGCAGCTATCGCGGGGCCTACCCAGACAGGGAGAACGCATTCATACTCCCCAGGGAAAAGGCAAAGTAATTTCGGTCAACATATTCAAGCGAACAGCTTTAATAGAATTAGAAGAAGGTAAACAG
>CAYMKG010000108.1:0-1772 GCA_964391145.1 uncultured Planctomycetales bacterium | reverse complement strand
TTCGGTCAACATATTCAAGCGAACAGCTTTAATAGAATTAGAAGAAGGTAAACAGATCGAAGTAAGTTACAGATAAACATGACTGGGAAATTTTATATAACCACTCCTTTATATTACGTTAACGCGTCTCCGCATATCGGGCATTCCTATACTAACATTTCCGCTGATTGTTTAGCGCGGTATATGCGTCACATTTTAGGCGATGAGAACGTCTGGTTTTTAACCGGCACCGACGAGCACGGCCAGAAGATACAGAAAGCAGCTGAGGAAGCAAAATTAAACCCTAAAGAGTTTACCGATAAGATGGTTTTGCAGTTCAAAAACCTCTGGAAGGACTTAAATATCTCCTACAACGATTTTATCCGGACTACCGAGGAAAGGCACATCGCCGTCGTCCAGAGAGTATTGGAGATTCTTCACGGTAAAGGCGATATCTACCCGGCAAAATACGAGGGCTGGTATTGCACGCCTTGTGAAACCTTCTGGACAGAAACGCAGATTCAAAACCAGAATTGCCCGGATTGCAAAAGGCCTGTAGAAAAAATCGCAGAGACAAATTACTTTTTTAAATTATCTAAATATCAAGACTGGCTAATCGAATATATTAAAAGTAATCCCGATTTTATTAAACCCCAGATGCGTCGCCAGGAAGTCTTAAGTTTCCTGGAAATCAATCGGCTAACCGACTTATGCATTTCCCGGCCAAAGGAGCGGCTGAGGTGGGGGATACCGCTGCCTTTTAGTTCAGAGCACGTTACCTATGTTTGGTTTGATGCTTTGATAAACTATATCAGCGCGGTTGGTTGTTTTGATGAGAAAGGCAATTATAATTCCCGGTGGTGGCCGGCGGATTTGCATTTAATCGGCAAAGATATTCTGAGACAGCATGCAATATACTGGCCGATTATGCTGCGTGCTTTGAATATCGAGCCTCCGAAAACGGTTTTTGCGCACGGTTGGTGGCTGATGGGAGAAGGTAAAATGTCCAAGTCGCGGGGGAATGTTGTTTCTCCTTTAGAAGTCACAGATAGATACGGCACAGACGTATATAGATACTTTCTACTGCGCGACGTTCCTTTCGGACAGGACGGTAATTTTTCCGAAGAGGCAATAATAAACAGATTTAACAGTGACCTGGCTAACGATTTGGGTAATCTGGTGTACCGGGCGCTTACCATGGTTGAGAAGTATTTTCAGGGAAACATTCCCGAGATAAAAGAAGTGCAATACGAAAGTCAGGAAAAAAATATAAAACAAAAAATAGATTCTTTGCCCAGAGATATCGCCGCAATTTTTTCGCCCCGACAAAATTTTAATTTCAGTTCCGTCTTAGAGAAAATATGGGAATTAATAAATATGGCAAATAAGTATATAGAAGATACGAAGCCCTGGATTTTGGCCAAAGAAAAGAAGGTAGATAAGCTTAAGGGATTTATTCACTTATTGATTGAGGTTATAAGGCATGTGGCAGAGGTCATATCGCCCTTTATGCCTCAGACTGCGGAATCCATAACTCAACAGTTAGGCGAAGAAAAGATTAAAAAAGGCAAACCTTTATTTCCCCGAATTGATATTTCAAAAATCTGATTATAAATTCTATACGCTATCCGCTATACGCTAATATAAGCTATCCGTTATGCTGACAGACACTCACTGCCATCTTGATTTCCCCGATTACGATAGTGACAGAAGAGAGGTAATTCAAAGAGCTCGACAGGAGGGTGTGGGCTGTATAATTAATATCGGCTCAAGCCTGCGCGGCTCTCAGGAAG
>CAYMKG010000107.1:0-4319 GCA_964391145.1 uncultured Planctomycetales bacterium | reverse complement strand
ATTTCCGCCTCTTGAGCCGTCGGAGCCCTTCCGTGAAAATCGACCACATTTTCCATAAAAGAAACGCCCTTGCCTTTTATGGTGTGGGCGATAATAATTGTCGGGTTGCTCGAATTATTTCTCATTTCCTCATAAGCAGAGAGAATCTCTTGCATATTATGCCCGTCTATCTCGATAACATGCCAGCCAAAAGCACGCCATTTATCCACAAGGGGTTCAAGCCCCATTATATCCTCAATCCTTCCGTCGATCTGAAAACGGTTATAGTCCAAAATGGCGCAGAGATTATTACATTTATAGTGAGCGGCTGCCATAGCAGCCTCCCAGATGTTACCCTCCTGGATTTCTCCGTCGCCCAGGAGAACATAGACACGGTAATCCCTTTTATCCAGCTTTGCTGCCAGGCTCATTCCCAGCCCAACCGACAAGCCCTGGCCGAGCGAGCCGCTGGCTACTTCCACTCCAGGTGTGCGGCGGTCAGGGTGACCCTGAAGCATCGAGCCTAACCTTCTTAAAGTCCATAATTCCTCTTGAGCGAAATATCCGGCCCTGGCAAGCACTGCATACCAAAGGGGACAGCAGTGACCTTTGGACATATGGAAACGGTCCCGGTCCGGCCAATTTGGCTGTTTGGGGTTATATCTTAAAATAGACCTGCCGTCTGAATAGTGTCCGAAATAAAGACAGGTAATTAAATCCGTTGCAGAAAGGCTGCCTCCCGGATGGCCTGAGCCGGCTTTGGCCAACATTTGAATTATCAGCCGCCTAATTTGTTTTGCCGTATCTTCTAATCTCTTTATTTCCTCTTGTGAGTGCTTCATTTATATATCTTTAGTTTCTCTTCAACCCGCTGATTTTCTTTAGAGCTCAGCTCCAAGGATTTCTGCCAGTTCTCTCTGGCCTTAATGAGATTCCCTTGCTCAAGATAGGCATCTCCTAAATGCTCATAAATTAAAGGGTCAGGCAAAAACTGCACCGCCTTTTCCAATTCCTGAATGGCTTCCTGATATCTTCCTTGCTTAAAATACACCCACCCCAAACTGTCAATGTAAGCTCCGCTATTGGGTTCGTATTCTAAGGCTTTTTTAATCAGCTGCTCCGCTTCTTCTAAATTTATTGACTCCTCCGCGTAAAGGTAACCTAAGGAATTCAAAGCATCAGGGTATTCGGGATTGAGCTTAAGGGCAAGTTTAAACTCCTCGATTGCCTCAGGCCTTTTACCCTGCTCCTCGTAAATATTGCCGAGGTAAAAATGTACTTCGGGATCTGAAGGAACAATAGCCACAATAAACTCGTAAGTCTTCTGCGCATCCGATAGCTTTCTTTGCTGGAGGTATATTTGGCCTAGGCTCTTATGTATCCGGATGTTCTGGGGATCAACAACAAGAGCGCCGCGCAGGGCCTGCTCATATTCACGGGTAGCTTCATCTATCTTGCCTTGCAACGAATAAACCAAAGCGAGGATTGTATGCGCTTCGATGGAAATAGATTCGGACTGCGAAACCTCACCAGAGGAAGCTAATTTAATTGCGTGCTTTAGCTCAGGAATAGACTCTTTGAGTTTATTCTGCTTTATTAGGGCTACTGCCAAGCTCAAATGAAGTTGAGGACTCTGAGGATCCTCTCTTACTGCGGCTTTATATTCCCCTAAAGATTCCTCTAATTTATCCAGACGTTCATAAATCCCTGCCAGAATATAATGCGTCAAAGGCTCAGCTGCAAGCTTTTGCTCTGCCTGTGTTCTATCCGGGTTTAATAAATAGATTAGTAAGAGAGGAAATAAAAATGCAATGATACGTCGCATAGTCAAAATTACGCCCAATCCCGTTTCTTTAAATGTCTTAGCTTGCGACGCATCTTTTTGCGTTTATGCGTGCGTATTTTTCTTAATTTTCTCTTTCTACCACAAGGCATCCGTCCCTCGCTTCTAATAAATTATTTTATTCAATGAATACTCAATTATTCCCTCTGCTCCGCATTTTTTGAGCTCAGGAATCAACCTGCGTACCATCTTTTCGTCAATTACAGTCTCCAGTGCCAACCAACCCTTGGCAGTTAGAGGCGAGATTGTCGGTTTTTTTAGCGCGGGTAATTTGGCAATCACCCTATCTAAATCCCTCTCTCTTACATTCAGCTTCAGGCCTACCTTCTCCTGGGCAGCAATAGCGCCGCGCAGCAAGAGAATTATCTCTTCCATTTTACTGCGCTTAAAACTATCTTTATAGGACTTTTTGTTGGCAATAAACTGTGTGTTAGATTCGCAAACAGTGGCTATTTCTCTTAACCTATGCGCCTTAAGGCTTCTGCCTGTTTCTGTCAATTCAACTATTGCGTCTACAAGTCCGACTCCGACCTTAACCTCGGTTGCGCCCCAGCTAAATTCCACATCTGCCTTTATTTTGTTTTTTCGCAAAAAATTCCTGGTTACATTTACCAATTCTGTGGCTATGCGCTTACCCTCAAGAACTCTTATCGAGCTTACAGGCGAATCCTCCGGAACAGCTAAGACCCACCTCACGGGCTTCAAACTCTGCTTGGAATAGATAAGCTCTGCTATTCTAATCACGTCGGATCCGTTTTCCATTATCCAGTCATTGCCCGTAATCCCGCAATCCAACACCCCTGCCTCAACGTAACGGGACATCTCCTGTGCCCGCAAAAGCACAGGTTCTATCTGAGGGTCGTCAATGGAAGGCAAATAAGAGCGTTCGGAGATGCTCAGATTAAATCCGGCGTGAGTAAATATTCTAAAAGTTGCCTCTTGCAAGCTACCTTTGGGTAAACCTAATTTAAGCGTCTTCATCGTATTTCTCTACCTTTACCTCTAGCTTTATCTCTACCTTTACCTTATTTTGATTAATCTGCTCTATTATATCTGTGGAATATTGTCTTGTAAAGAAAAAAAAATCGTTTATAATATTTATTATGTTCAAGAAGCTTCGCAAGAAAAAAACCGCAAAGAAAATCTGGATAATTTTAGCGATATTAATTATTCCCGCTTTTTGTTTTTGGGGGTTCGGTTCGGCTTTACGCGGCAGGAAAGATTCAGCCTTTGTGGGAAAAGTATCCGGCAGGCCGGTAAGCGTTCAGGACTACGTAAAAAATTACCGAGCAGTCAGAAACCAGTATCTAATTCAATTAGGCGAAGAACAGTTTGCAAAACTGGAAAAATACCTTGATTTGGAGGCTCAAACCTGGGATAGAATCGTTCTGCTTAAGGAGGCAGAGCGAAAAAGAATAAGAGTAAGCAATGCAGAGGTAATAAATTTCATCAAACAGTACCCCTTCTTCCAAAGCAACGGAAAGTTCGCCCCCAAACTTTACCGGGAAATAGTAACCTATGAATTCCGGCTCAGTCCGCGGGATTTTGAAGAACAAGTCCGGGACAATTTGAAAATCGCCAAACTCTATCAAAAGATTACCGAAGATATAAAGGTAAGCGATAATGAAATCAGGGATGCGTTCATTGAAGAAAACGAACAGATAAGCCTCAATTATGTCCGTGCCACTGCAGAAGAATTTTTAGATGAGGTCTCAATAGAAGAACAGGAGCTTCGGGATTACTACGAACAAAACCGAATGGAGTTCGAAAAGCCGCTATCCTATAATCTGGAATACATTAAAGTAAGCGCTAAAGACAAACAAGTAGTAGACAAAATTTCCAAACTGCTTGAGCACGGGTCCGGCTTACAAGGTGCAGCAAAAGAAACCGGATTAGAAGTCAAAGAGACGGGATTCTTCAGCATCGACGAGCCGATTCCTCATATCGGCTGGTCGACCGAAATTATGAAAATCCTGCCCAAGCTTAAAGCTCAGAAAAAAGCCTGGCCTCACCCGATTCAAACTGAGGCCGAATTTGTCCATTTTATAAAATTAAAAGAGGAAAGACAACCTCACGTGCCAGCCTTAGATAAAATTAAAGATGAGGTAAGTCAGGAATTGCGCCAGGAAAAAGCAAGAAAGATCGCCAAAGAGAAATTGGAAGCCTGCCGCCAAAAAGCTTGGGCTTGCGGATTAGAAAAACCGGCTGAGGAATTCGGTCTAAAATTCGGCACAACGGAATTATTTAAGCGTCGCAGTTATGTCGAGGGACTGGGAGACTCCAGCATTTTTTTTGATGCCGTCCAAAATTTAGAAGAAAACCAGATTAGCCAAATAATTGACACTCCTTCGGGTTTTTACATCGTCAAGCTTGGCGAGCGAATCCTTCCCGAGGAGGAAAAACTCGAGCAAGAAAAAGAAGGTTTTACCAAAAGACTTTTAGCCGAAAAAAAGCAGCGGTATTTTGCTAAATTCCTGAACGATTTAAAAAACAAGCC
>CAYMKG010000106.1:2771-4379 GCA_964391145.1 uncultured Planctomycetales bacterium | reverse complement strand
CCCAGGAATTTCTGTCGCAAACTCTCGGCAATCAAGTTAAAACCCAATATCGTAATCAGAATAAACAACCCTGGATATAAGGTCAGCCACCAGGCAATACCCAGGGTTGATTTTGCCTCAATGAGAATATTACCCCAGCTGGGAGTAGGCGGCTGAACACCCAAACCAAGGAAGCTTAAAGCCGATTCAATCAGGATTGCGCTGGCAATTCCCAGGATTGCGCTAACCATCACAGGCCCAATTGCATTGGGAATAAGATGGCGCAGAATTATCCGAAGATTTGAAGCGCCGATCGCCCTCGCTGCCTGGATAAACTCTCTTTCTTTTAAGCTCAGTATTTCTGCACGAATCAACCGCGCCGTGCCCATCCAGCTGGTCAGTCCGATAATTATCATAATATTATAAATTGATGGCTCCAGTATCGCCACCACCGCCAGAATGAGGAAAAAAGTGGGGAAACAAAGCATAAGGTCAACAAAGCGCATTATCAGGGAATCAACCCACCTGCCGTAAAATCCCGCTATCGAGCCCAGAATGATTCCGATAAGCGTAGCGATTCCCACGGCAATAATTCCTATACTTAAAGAGATTCTCGCGCCAAAGACTATCCTGCTAAATAAATCCCGGCCAAGGCTGTCTGTGCCCATTAAGTGCTTTGAAGACGGACAGACAAGCAAACTCTCCTTATCAATCTCTGCAGGATCATAAGGGCTGATTACCGGAGCAAGAACAGCCACCAGACTCAGAGAAGCAATAATTATAATACCTATGGTCAAGGATATTTTCATTGCTATATTGTTATATTGCTATATTGTCTTGGTGACAATTTATAGCAATTTGACAATTATTTTTTATACCTGATTCTGGGGTCAGCATACGCATAAGCAATGTCTGCAGCCAGATTTCCTAACATCGTCAGAACTGCGCCGAGAACAACCGAAGCCATAATTAGATTGTAATCCCGCATCATTACTGCCGTATAGAATAATTGCCCCAGCCCCGGCAGCGCAAATATCGATTCAAAAATTATGCTGCCTCCTAATAACCCGGGGACAGATAATCCCAGTATAGTAATTAAAGGTAAGACTGCGTTCGGAAATGCATGACGGTAAAGTATCTGCCTCTGCGAAAGTCCCTTTGCCTTTGCGGTTATGATGAAGGGTTGACTTAGAGCATGGACCATATTCTGACGGATGTAACGCGAGAATCCTGCCAGGCCACCGATTGCGGAAACAAAAACCGGCAAAACAAGATGGTGGGCTAAATCCAGTATCTTCTTTGGCCAGGAGAAATATTCAAAATCAAGAGACTTGATGCCTGATATGGGCAACCACCCCAATTTTATCGAAAAAAGCTGCATTAACAGCAGCGCTACCCAGAAAGCAGGCAGGGCAAAACCAACAAAAACCGCAACCGTGGTGGTTTTATCAAATAAAGAACCCGGTTTACCTGCCGCTTTTATTCCAAGCGGGACGGAAACCACTAAGATTAAGATGAGGGCAAGTATGTTGATAGTCAAGGTTACGGGAATTCTCTCAATAATTTTATCCACCACCGGTCTGCCGTCGATTATCGAAGTGCCTAAATCCAGGCGGACAATCCTGCTTA
>CAYMKG010000106.1:0-2671 GCA_964391145.1 uncultured Planctomycetales bacterium | reverse complement strand
ATCGATAAGCTATCCGGAATATACAAAAACATATAAGGCTGCTCGTCGTAAATAATCTCATGAACCCGTTGATAGCAGGCCTTTCTCTTTTCCTTGTCGCAGGTTCTCCTTGCCTTCTCAAGCAGCCGGTCAACCTCTTCATTCTTATAGCCGATGAAATTAAATTCGCCGGGCCGCGTTTTACAAGAGTGCCAGATATCAAAATTATCAGGGTCAAGGCCTAATCCCCAGCCAAGCAGCACTGCCTCAAAATTTCTCTTATCGATAAATTCGGTAAGAAATACACTCCACTCCAGTACCTTTATTTTAACTTTAATCCCGATATCTGCCAACCTCCTCTGAATAATCTGAGCGGTTTTTATCCTCTCCTCGTTGCCCTGATTAGTAATTATGGTAAATTCAAAAATCTCTCCGTCTTTATCCAGCCATCCGTCATGGTCCGAATCACTCCATCCCGCTTCTTTTAATAATTCCTTTGCTTTCTGCGGGTCGTAAGGCGCAGGCTTAACCTCGGGATTGAATGCCCAGGATTCAGGCAAGAACGGCCCCAAGCAGATGCGGGCCAGACCAAGGAACACAGTCTCGATAATCTCATTCTTATCAACGGCATAATTTAAAGCCTTGCGCACTCGCTTATCTTTAAATAGAGGTAGATTCAAATTATAACCTAAGTAAGTATAAGCGAAACTGGTCAGGCGGAATTTGCGGTAATTCTTCTTAAAAAAAGTTGTGTTGGTTTGACGGACATACTGCAAAGGAGACAATCCGGTTAAATCCACTCCCTGAGCCTGAAGCTCTAAAAACAGGGTTGCCTGGTCGGGGATTACGCGATATATATATCGGTCAATATAGGGACGGTGCTCGAAATAGTCGGGATTAGCCTCAAGCTCTATCTTCTCCTGCCTCTTCCAGGTTTTAAATTTATACGGCCCGCTGCCAACGGGATGAAGGCTGAAATCCGTATGATTTAAATCTTCGTTTTCCAGGAGATGTTTGGGCATTATCGGCATGCCCCAGGAGGAGAGTCCAGGTGCAAACGGCTCTTTGTAAGTAATCTTAATAGTGTAATCGTCAGGAATCTCGAAAGACTCAATCCTTTCGAAATCGCCGCTGTAGGGAGTGCGTACGTTAGGGTCAATAAGTTTGCGGTAGGTAAATTCTACGTCAGCGGCAGTAAACGGCTCTCCGTCGTGCCAGCGCACGTTCTTCCTGAGATGAAATACAATTACTCTACAGCCTCCCTTAACTTCCCAGCTCTCAGCCAAATCGCCAACGAGATTAAGATTCGGGTCGTACTTAACCAGCCCGTTAAACACCGCGCCGACGATATCGGCTGAAGCGGAATCGGAGGCAAGAATCGGCACCAAAGTCCGTGCATCTCCTATCGAGCCTACGACCAGAGCATCGCCGTAATCCCTCGACTTTACTCGGGATGGTTCGAGAGATGATGAGCTTGTCGAACCATCAGCAGTACGGGCAAATTCGGTAAATATTAAAAAAACTATCGCGCTAAGCGATAGTCTGAATACTGAATTTCGCCGAAACATAGAATTATTCTGGCAAATTCTCTTCTGTAGTAGCCTCTTGGGCGGAAGGCATCTTAGATTCAACCAACCCCCTGCTTTCTTTTGCCTCCTTTTGCTCTGTGGTTATCTCTCTTTGCCCTGTAGAAATGGCTTCTTCTTTAATCAGAGAGCGAGTCTGGCGGGCAGAAAGCACTGCCAGAGAAATTGAGGTTAATAAGAAAATAGCGCCTAATACTGCGGTCGTCCGGGTTAAAAACTGGCTGGTTTTTGTGCCGAACATCGACTCCATGCCGGAAAAAGATTCCACTAATCCGCCACCGCGGCCTCGCTGAATAAGAATAGCCACAACTAACAAAATTGCAACTAAGGCGTGAATAACCAACAAAACTCCGTACATATTATTTCTTCACCTCTTGGCAAATCTTTACAATACGACTGAAAGAATCTATCTTTAAGCTAGCCCCTCCAATCAACGCTCCGTCTATATCCGGCTGCTGGATAAGCTCTTTTATGTTCTCGGGCTTAACACTGCCTCCGTATTGAATACGTATACCTTCAGCCGTAGCCTCATTATAAATTTCGGATAACAGATTGCGAATATATTTTTGTACCTCTTCCGCCTGTTCAGCCGTAGCATTCCTTCCTGTCCCAATCGCCCAGACAGGCTCGTAAGCAATTACCAGCTTTTCTGCTTCTTCTGCGGGAATATCCTTAAGCCCTTCTTGTATTTGTTCCTTAATTACTCTCATGGTCTGTTGTTCTTCCCGCTGGCTGAGCGTTTCTCCTACGCAGACAATCGGAATCAATTCGGATTTTAGCGCTGCTTTTATTTTTTTGTTTACCGCTTCGCCGGTTTCAGAAAAATACTGCCGCCTTTCGGAATGGCCGATAATAACGTATTTGCATCCTGCATCCTTCAGCATCCCGCCAGAAACCTCTCCGGTAAAAGCGCCCTGTTCTTCCCAATACATATCCTGCGCGCCTAAGCCGATGTTAGAATCAGCAATTACTTCAGAGACCGAGGAAAGAGCCGTAAACGGAGGGCAAAGGACAATATCCAGACTGTCCGCATTGTATAATTCCCTTTTTATGCCATTAGCTAACTCAATGGCTTCGGAAATATTCTTATGCATCTTCCAATTTCC
>CAYMKG010000105.1:0-4400 GCA_964391145.1 uncultured Planctomycetales bacterium | reverse complement strand
AGATTTGCCGGCGCAGCAAAAACAGGAGCCAAGAAAGGTGCGGTAATACCGGCAATCAATAAACTAAATCCTAATGCAATCACCAAGGCAAGATAAGGAACAACCACAAGATTTGCCAGCACGGTTACTGGGGAGATAATCTTAAAGTAATATGCAACAAAAGGCAGGATCCCTAACCAGGCGGCGAGAGAAACACTAAAGGCAGAAATAAAAAATCTCTTAATTGCGGATGTCCGCGGATTCTTTTTACGGATATCCGCGGATTTATCCATGGCAATTCGCGCACTATATCTGCGGTAATCCGCGTTAAATAATTTCCTAATTACTGGAGAAAGGTAAACTATAGAAATAACGCTAACAAAGGAAAGCTGAAATCCAAGATTAAATAGTTGCCGGGGATTTGCTGTTAAAATTATTAAAGCTGTCGCGGCAAGAGAATGAGAGATTTGTATCTCTCTTTTTAACAGAAAGCTGAGCAGTAGAACAACCGCCATAATTGTTGCACGGATAACCGAAGGCCGCGCCCCGGTCAAAAAGCAATAAAAGATTAATAGAAAGATAATCGCTAAATAACGCCGGCGCCGCCTGAGTCCTAAAGCCTTGAGAAACAATTCCAGGATAAAAGCGACAATTCCTATATGCAGGCCGCTAATTGCCAGTATGTGCATTGTACCGGTTTGGATGAATAATCGCCTCAGCTGAGGCGAGATTCTGCTGCGGTCGCCTAAAATCATTGCTGAAAGCACTCCTGCCTGCGCTGAATTAAGATTTTCAATTAGAACACTCGAGCTTTTATGTCTTAGCTTATAGGCAAGATATTTTAAAGGATTAAACTTACTCTTTCCTAAGTATTTTATCGGCTTGTGCTTATCTATCATAAGAATCGAATATATCCCCTGACCTTCAAGGTAATTCCGGTATGAGAAGCGGCTTTTTTCTGCCTGATAAGGCCGGAAGAGTCTGCCTTCTAAGATTAATTGCTCAGCATAAGAGATTTTTCGCTCACGAGGAATTCTTACCAGAACCTTCCCGCAGACAGGATAAATCTTCCCTGCCCACGTGAGCTCCTGGGCAAATAGGACGAAACTGCTGAAGTTAGGTTTGATTACAGGATAATCAGTAACTACTCCGCGGATTGTTACCGGCTCAGATTTACAGAAAGTGAAATTGCGGATATGAGGAAAAGGCAAAGCATAGGTATTTGACAGAAATAATCCGCCCAAAAGTATCGCCAATATAGATAGAGGCCGGATAGAATTAGTGTATTTAAAAAATTTCGTATTTACATGCCACGGTAACAAAAATATGAAATAAAATATTAGAAAAATCCATGTAAGGCCGTATAAAAACACAAAATGGATATGTATCCATTTCATTAAAAATATCCCCAGGCAAAAACAAATAGTAAATAAAGGCAAAAAGCGAGATTTATTCAACTGTAAAATAGTCCTTAATCGCCTCGTATTTGGATTTGCCGATGCCCTTGATATTCTTTAACTCGGCAATATCTTTGAACTTCCCGTTCTCCCTCCGGTAATCAATTATCCTTTGGGAGAGTTTTTCGCCTATCCCCCACACATCCATAAGATTTTCTTTTGCGGCCTGATTAAGATTGATTTTACCGACACCCTGGCTGACGTAGCCAATAACCCGAATCCGGGAAGAATACTTGGCTAGAAAATCAATACCTAAGCCTATCAACGCAACGCAAATCAGAAATAAACTAACCAGCCGCTCCTGACGAGTAAGATTCATAAGACATTCTCCAATTATAATAGACGAAAAAGGCAGGAAAATCTCACAAAGATTTGATAAGGGATGGGGTGTTTATGTTGTCTGGAATTAAAAGGGAGACGATGCTTAGAGAAGCAGGGTTGAGTTATTTTTCAAACGACTATATTAACTAGCTTTTTGGGCACAAGGATGAATCTCTTGATAGGTTTACCGGAAATTCGAGACTTTACCTTTTCATCGCTTAAGATGGCCTCTTTTAACTTTCCTTCTTCTATATCTGCCGGGAGTTGAATCTTGGAACGAATCTTGCCGTTTACTTGAATAACATAAGTGATTGTCTCCTCCCTTATTAATTCAGGATTGTAAACGGGCCATTTTGTCTTTAATACGCTTTCTCTATTTCCCAATTTTTCCCACATTTCTTCAGCTATATGAGGCACAAAAGGAGAAAGAAGAACAACTAGCGCTTTTATAGAATCTTTTAATGATTCCGGGCTAACTGCTGCCTGCTGTTTGTAAAGTTCGTTTACTAACTCCATGATGCTGGCAATTGCGGTATTAAATTTGAAATTTTCAATATCCTCGGTTACCTTCTTTATGGCCTGATGAGTCTTGCGTTGAAGCAAAGTTATTGCCTCCTGTTTTTGCTCATCGGCAGGCTTATCATTACCAATATTCTGTTCCAACAACCTGTAGACTCGATTTAAGAAGCGGTGCGCTCCCGCTAATCCCTGATGGCTCCACTCCATCTGTTCTTGCGGCGGCGCGGCAAAAAGAATATAGAGCCTTAAAGTATCTGCGCCGAATTTCTTGATAATCCCGTCCGGGTCAACGATATTTCCCCGCGATTTGGACATAACCTCGCCGTCTTTTAACACCATACCCTGGGTAAGAAGTTTCTGGAACGGTTCATCAAAGTCCAACAGCCCCAAGTCGTTAAAAAATTTTGTAAAAAAGCGGGAATATAAAAGGTGTAAAATGGCGTGCTCAATCCCGCCGATGTACTGATCAACCGACATCCAATAAGCAGCCTCCTCCTTTTTGAAGGGGCCGTCTTTGAAATCCGGCGAGCAATATCTTAAAAAGTACCACGAGGAATCAAAGAACGTCGCCATGGTATCGGTTTCCCGGCGCGCAGAAGAATTACAACGGGGGCAGTTAACCTCAACAAAAGACTTAACCTTGGCTAAAGGGCTGCCGCCTTTGCCGGTGAAGGGCGCACTTTCGGGCAACTCCACTGGCAAATCCTTCTCAGGCACAGGAACAATACCGCACTTATCGCAGTAAATAATCGGTATGGGAGTCCCCCAGAAGCGCTGGCGGGAAATAAGCCAGTCCCGCAGGCGCCAATGACACTGCCGTTTACCGATATTTGTTTCTTCCATCCACTGGGCAATCTTAATCTTGGCCTCTTGATTAGATAGACCGTTAAATTGCCCCGAATTTATCTGTACGCCATCGCCCTCGTATGCCTCACTCAAATCTTCTGGTGTCGTGGTGTCCTGGTGACTTGGTGACTTAATAACAATTCTTATGGGTAGATTATGCTCTTTAGCAAACAAAAAATCTCTCTGGTCATGAGCAGGAACCGCCATAATCGCACCGGTTCCATATTCCATTAAAACATAATCGGCAATCCAGATGGGAATTTCTTCATTATTCACAGGGTTAATAGCTGAGCTGCCACTAAAAATTCCCTCTTTCTCAATATCAGCTGCTGCGCGGATAATCCGTGTTTTTCTGCTGACCTTCTCAATAAACTCAAGAACCCTTTTCTCCTGCGGCTTGCCTTGTATAATCTTTCTCACCTGAGGGTGCTCAGGAGCAAGAACAATATAGGTCGCCCCAAATATAGTATCCACCCTTGTGGTAAATACGCTGATTATTTCGTCGCTCTCTTTAAGCCTAAAATAAATCTCAACACCTTCACTTCTACCCAGCCAGTTTTTCTGCATGGTAATTACGCGCTCCGGCCAATGGATTAGCTTATCTAAATCTTCTAACAACCTCTCTTTATAGGCGGTAATCTTAAGAAACCACTGCTCAAGGTTCTTCTGCACCACCTCTTTTTTACACCGCCAGCACTTACCGTCGATAACCTCCTCATTGGCTAAGGTAGTCTGGCAATCCGGGCACCAGTTCACATTTGCCTCTTTTTTATAAGCCAGGCCTTGCTCAAACATCTTCAGAAATATCCATTGATTCCACCTATAATAATCTGGCAGACAGGTAGAAACCTCCCTCTCCCAATCGTAGGAAAAACCCATCCTCTTTAATTCCTGCCGCATATCATCAATACATCTCATCGTCCAGGTCCGCGGGTCAGTGTTGTTCTTTATCGCCGCATTTTCCGCCGGTTGACCAAAAGCATCAAATCCCATTGGATGCAGTAAGTTAAATCCCTTCATCATCTTATAACGGGCAAATACATCGCCAATAGTATAATTGCGCACATGCCCCATGTGAATCTTTCCCGAGGGATAAGGAAACATCTCCAGAAGATAAAACTTCTGGCGGGAGGAATCCGGCAGGGCCCGGAAAAATCTCTCTCTATCCCAATATTCCTGCCATTTTTCTTCAATCTGTTTAAAGTTATAACCCATATTGGCTTACACTCTTTTTATTTTTTTTCATTATAACAGACCTGCTCAATTTGTCAACTTGAC
>CAYMKG010000104.1:0-4429 GCA_964391145.1 uncultured Planctomycetales bacterium | reverse complement strand
GACGGTTACTTGCCGATGGAGCAAGTCTTGCTGCTTCAAGAATATTATTAAGCTTTTCTTCTTCAACCGGTCGATCCAGATAACTGCGCACGCTACATCTTCTCCTAATCGCCTCCATAACATCCACCTTAATCATCCCTCCTTAGTCCTCTGCTTACCTTTGTTAGGAACAAAAAAGGTTGCCTCTCCATTAGCTACCAATCTCCTGTCTTCGTTAAATATTTTTATTCCGATAAAATAAAGATTTTTTCTGCTACCTGTAATTCTTGCCTCTGCAAATATGTCGGTTTTTGCCTGATTTCTAAACTCCATATTGAACCTCGTCGTAAAAAAACCGACATCCTCGTATCGCGTAGATAAGGCAACGGCTGCGGCTGTGTCCGCCAAGGAAATAATCGCGCCTCCGTGGAAACTGCCATGGGGATTGGTAAAATCTTTATTAAAGGGTAATTGCACCCGGGCAAAATCCTGGGTTACTTTAAGTATCTTCAACCCCAACAACTTCTCATAAGGCGCTTTGGGCGGCCGATAAAATTCTTTATTATTATCTTTATCCGACATTTCCATTTTGTACCTCTTTGTTGCTTTTTATTTTTGTAGTCAACGAACCTGTGGACCGTATTAGGCTATTGAGGCGTTAGGCATAATTGTTTTCTTATATTACTTAGCCTCCCGAAACATATAACCCTATCGTCTAAAAGAATCCTCGTATCTGCCGAAGGATTGGGAATTGTCTCTCCGTTTCTTTCTATTACCAGAATCATAATGTCGTGACTTCTTAAGTCTGTTTCAATTATAGTCTTATTCAATATCGGGCTATTTTGGCCAATCTCTACGCTGGACACTCCATAGCCGCCAGTTAAAACCATGAGCTCTTCAAAAGTAACCGGCTTGATAATCTCTTGCTTTACAATACGCGCCCTCAAAGCATCCGTTAACTTCCCGGCAAATTTTGTATGAGTAAAAATCTTGTAAATGATGTATACAGCAATGGCGAGTATGGCTAAATTTATCCACGGCATAATTATATCCGTTCTCAATGAGTTGGCAAATGTCGCGATCAAAGTAACAAAGCCTGCATGACCTAAAACAATAAGAACCGAAGCAATGTGCCGCCTCTGAGGATTCCCGGTAATCAGTTCCGCTTCCTTTGTGGTAAAACCTGTGCCGGTAAAACAGGACAACGCCTGAAATTTAGCCAGAGAACTTTCAAGACCGGTCAACTCAAACGCGATGGCGCCTATTCTAACTACGACAAAAGACACAATAAGGATTATGATGAACAGCAATAAGTTCATAAATCCCCTCCTTTGAACCCTTCTACCCCTATTTATTTCAACGCGACCTTCTTACATTCCTTCTTTCGCATAAATCTCCTGCCAAACATCTACTGCAATAAGGAGAAACGGGTAAGCATACATTCTGCCCGAAGGCAACAAAAAGAACACCGCCAGAGACGTTTTCCGTAGCAATCGGGAAACTGTATCGTTTATATGTTAACCCAGAAGCGCAGAGATTATACCCACCATAAATATCCCGTCAAATACACCTGCACCCCCTATGCTCATAATGCCCGGAGTTGACGGAAGAGACCCAAGGTTCATTAAATCCGCACCAATCAAAACTCCCAGCACACCGGAAATATAAGCCACCGGCGTGGGGTTGCGTGGTGAAAGAATAAGAGCCAAGGCAGCTGCTACCAGAGGAGGGATAAACACCGGAATCGCAATTCCCACCGCAGGCACAGGCCTGGCTAAACTATAGACTATCAGTGAAGAAATTACAGTAGCGATTAATGTTTTCCCCAGTGGAGCTTTAGGTAAAAGATACAAGCAAATAAGCAAGGGAATTATTGCTCCTCCTACATTAATGGCTATAACCTGCTTTCCGGTCATCCGGGGAAATCCAAAGTAATCAAAGGGGAATCTAAATGACTCAATAGAATCAACAGGCCGGTTCGCCAAAGGGATATTGATAGCGCTGCCAATAAGACAGAGAAAAATTATTAATAGTGCGGTACTGGGAGCGATTCCCAACTTAGTTAAAGCGGCGCCGGCAAGCTGGATATGCAGCAGAAAGAACAACAGGGGTAGAAACAGAATGAAAAGAATAAGCAACATTAAGGAAAAGGGTAAGAAAAACATATTTTGTCTCCTTGCGCGCAGAGCTCAGGATTTACCTTGCTCTCTGCTCCTTTGTTCTAAAATTCTTCTCTCTTTCCTGGTTAAACTATCTATTCCGTATTTAGAGACCTTATCCAATATAAGGTCAACCTGACCCTCCAGCGCCTCTTCTGGCGGGTGTTTCCTGTTAGCCTTTTTCCTGCCTCTTGAGAGTTTCAGATTAGAAAAAATCAAATAGGATATCTGCCTCTTTATCCACTCACTCTTTAGATACAAATATCCAAACAGTCCCCCGCCCAAGTGAGCAAAATAAGCGATTCCGCTGTTTGGAGCTGACAATATTCCCAGAATATTAATCCCCACTAAAATCAATACCGCATGCTTGATTTTCATAGGAAAGATAAAGAAAAACAAGATTATAGTTTCCGGATACATCATAGCGTAAGCAACCAGTATGCCGAATATTGCGCCTGAGGCGCCTACCACTGGAATGGAAGAATGAAAGGAAACCAAAAAACTGCATAGACCTGCACCTATGCCGGTAAAAAAATAATAAAATAGAAACTGCTTCCTGCCCCAGGCAGTCTCGATAGCAGGCGCAAAGAACCACAGCATCAACATATTTACCACAAGATGCCATAGCCCGGCATGCAGAAACATATACGTAAACAACTGCCAGAACCTGAATTTAGCAAATACATAACTGGGAATTAATCCGAATAGCGAAAACCAGGGAAGCCTGGGAAGAAGATACGTCAGGATAAACAAAGCAACATTGATGATAATCAAAATCTTAACCGTTTTTGTCAGATAAGGGCCGAAACTAAAACCTGAATATGAACTTTGCCAATTGTAGGAATTCATATACACTTCCAATATCTTTTAAGCTGTTCCTTTAGCCGACTTACCATATCTCTGGCTTCCTCTAATCTGGAATCTTCCGAGGGAGGAGATTTTTCCTCCAGCCCGCTTAAATCAATTTCCAAATCCAGTAAGCCGGCAATTAATGCTGACCAGGCGTAGGATAAAACTTCTAAATTGTAGCCGGAAAGCAAAAGGTCAATACTCCTGCCTTCGGTAAGCTTATCTGTTAGCTGATTTACTTTCTGCCCTATCATCTTAAATCCCTCTAAGGTTAATCCTAGATTAGTCAAGGGGTCAAGATAATGCGGGTCACTGCCCCCGTATCTAATGATAACCTCGGGCCTGAACTCAAAAGCCAACGGAAAAATTACTTTTTCAAAAATATACTGATACGCCTGATTACCTGTTCCGGGCAAAACAGGGATATTTACTGTAAAGCCTTCACCTTTGCCGCTGCCGATTTCATGGATAAACCCTGTGCCCGGATATAACGTGCGGGGGTCTTGATGTATATCAATAAATAGAACCTCCGGGTCATCGTAGAAAATCTCTTTTGTTCCGTTTCCCGCATGAGCATCGGTATCAATGACGAGAACTCTTTTCAGATTATATTTCTGTTTAAGATTCTTGATACAGATAGCTACGTCGTTATAAAAACAAAACCCCTCGCCATAATCCGGCTTGGCATGGTGCATGCCGCCTCCTATGCCAACTGCCTTGCTGAATTTCCCCTGCGCTATCAGCTCTCCCGCCAACAGAGAGATTCCCGCAATAATCCTTGCCCCTTTTTCTATTCCCAGAGGGATGTGGCCTGTAAAAGGATTCAGATTATCGCTGCTTACAAAGCGATAAATATCCGGCAAAACAATCCCATCAGACGCGGACTGAATGACTTTAATATAATCTTTACTGTGAACTAACTCTAATTTCTCATTGGTTGCCGGTTCAGGCTCGATTATCTGGAATTGGTCTCTGAAGGGAAGGAACTTGGATTCAAAAAAATTGAAGAACCTTTCGAATCTATCTCCTCCTAAAGGATGCCCCTCTCCGAAACCGTATTTTTTTAAATCCTTATGGTATAAGATTGTTGCTTTCATAAGTGAGGACATAACTTACGGAGCGATAGCGAACGTAAGTTATGTGTCCGAACTTACCCCGCACCTTTTTAGCATTCATATTATTTTTAGGAATAATTCCTTAACACTTTGAATATGTAAAAGGTGCGGGGTTAATTCGCAGACCGCCTTCGGCCTACAACTTATGTCGCTCTTACGAGCTCCGTAAGTTGTCTGCTCCCTAAAGTTTCAAGGTCATGCCATCGTATGCAGCCGTAACCTCAATGCCTAACTCCTTGGTTAACTCCTGAGCCAGAAGATGAGGCTTCGCTTTAAGCATGGTCATTCCAAAATGGGTAAGGATTGCTTTCTGGGGTTGTGTCTGGC
>CAYMKG010000103.1:2915-4456 GCA_964391145.1 uncultured Planctomycetales bacterium | reverse complement strand
TGAATTCTCTGATTATAGTTATAGTTAGCTGGATAATATTTTACGCGGGTTACCGGCTCTATGCCCGGAGGTTAGAAAACATATGGCAGATTGACCCTTCGCAGCCTACGCCGGCCTTCACCAAGTCCGACGGGGTCGACTACGTGCCGGCAAAACACTGGACGATTCTTTTCGGCCACCATTTCGCTTCCATAGCAGGAGCCGGCCCGATTCTCGGCCCGGTTATAGCTGTTATGATATGGGGATGGCTACCCGCTTTAATATGGATAATTGTCGGCTGTATCCTGCTGGGAGGAGTGCATGATTTTGCCGCATTGATGATTTCCTTAAGGAATGAAGGCAAGTCAATTGCGGACGTTACTCATAAGGTCTTAAATTTCAGGTCAAAACTAATTTTTGCCACTTTTATTTTTCTAAGCTTATTGCTGGTTATGTCCGTCTTTGCCGTAGTCACGGCAAAAACTCTAATCGGTGAACCCAAACTGGTCATTCCCACTTTCGGGCTCATTCTGGTGGCAATTTTAGTCGGCCTTATGATGTATAAATGGAAATGGAATCAAATAATAGCTACGGTAATCGGAATAATTCTTCTCGTCGGCCTTTTAATTCTGGGGCATCATAATCCCATTGTCCTAAATGTTACGAATCCTTTAGTCCTCTGGGTTTTAATTCTTTTTACCTACGCATTCATTGCCTCGGTGTTACCCGTGAACGTTATCCTTCAGCCGCGGGATTATCTATCCACCTTTATTCTATTTTTTGGCCTGTTTTTTGGTTACCTCGGCTTATTCATTACTCACCCCAAGCTACACGCTCCGGCGTTTATCGCCTGGAAAGCGAATCAGGGATATCTATGGCCGATGCTTTGTGTAATTATTGCCTGCGGGGCGATATCTGGCTTTCATTCTCTCATTGCCGGCGGCACAACTTCCAAACAGCTCGCCAATGAGCGCGATGCAAGAAAAATCGGATACGGAGGAATGGTGTTGGAAGGAATTTTAGCTGTGCTGGCGCTGTTGTGCGTAGCAGGGGGGCTGTACTGGAGGAGCAAACAAGGACAGCCCGATTTAGTCTATCCTCAACTAATGAAGACTGGAGATTGGATAGGGACTTTTTCTGCGGGCTTCGGTCAACTTACAAAGCCAATTTTAGGCGCTTTTGGAACTTCTATTGCCGCCATAATGTTAAACGCTTTCGTGCTGACCACGCTGGATTCCGCAACCAGAATTAACAGGTATATAACAGAAGAGCTTTTCGGAGAGGGGCTAAATTTAAAGATATTCAGTAACCGGTATTTTTCGACGTTGATTATAGTAGGTTTAGCGCTTTGGCTGGCGCTGGGTAATTGGCGAGCAATCTGGCCTGTCTTCGGAGCATCGAACCAGCTGGTGGCAGCGTTGGTACTGGTAGTGGTTTTTTCCTATATGATAAGCATAAAGAAACCAGCCAGGCATATTCTGTATCCCGCTGTTTTCATGCTAACCACAACTCTGGCGGCTCTTATTTGGCAGGGGATTAAATTTTTCAGACAGCACAATGTT
>CAYMKG010000103.1:0-2815 GCA_964391145.1 uncultured Planctomycetales bacterium | reverse complement strand
GTAGCAAATTTGAGGCGGATTCAAAATGCGGCCAAACGCGTAGCCAGCTATAAAAGGAGAGGCTTTCGGCTGGTCGTGGTGGTGTCTGCGTTGGGAGATACCACCGATGAGCTTATTGGTTTGGCGCACAGGATTAGCCTCCAGCCGCGCGAGCGTGAAATGGATATGTTACTTTCTACCGGAGAGCAGATATCTTGCGCGCTGATGGCTCTGGCGTTAATAAAACTAAAGGTTGAGGCAATTTCCTTTACCGGCGCCCAAGTCGGCATCATAACCGATTCAGCCCATACCCGAGCGCGGATTATCCGAATAGATACCGATAAAGTCTTAGAGCAGTTGGACGAAGGTAAGGTTGTAGTGGTTGCCGGGTTTCAAGGCAGAACCCTTAAAGAAGATATAACTACGCTCGGCCGCGGCGGTTCGGATCTGACTGCTGTGGCTTTGGCCAAGGCTCTTTCGGCGGATGTCTGCGAAATCTATTCAGACGTAGGCGGAGTCTATACCGCCGACCCCCGCATAGTGAAGGGTGCCCGCAAATTAAGCATTATAAGCTATGACGAGATGCTTGAATTAGCCTCGCTGGGAGCGCAGGTAATGCAGGACCGCTCTATCGAAGTAGCTAAAAAGTTTGACGTAATAATTCATTTACGCTCTTCGTTCAATAATAAAAAAGGAACGATAATTTGTGACCCGGTAAAATATTTTCAGAATAGGAATAAAAACAGGGAGGCCGAAAGAATGGAAGAAATAGTGGTAAGCGGCGTTACTCTAAATAAAAGTGAAGCCAAAATAACTATTTGTGACGTCCCCGATAAACCCGGCCTGGCAGCAAGGATATTTAAGGGTATATCCAACCAGGGCGTAAACGTGGATATGATTGTCCAGAATACCAGTCGCGACCGAATCACGGATATATCCTTTACGGTTCCCCGGCAGATGCTAAAGGCCGCACTTACTGCGACTCGAAAAATCAGCCGCCAGATTAAAGCTGGTGCAGTCTTTGCGGATACGGACGTGGCTCGCGTTTCTATCGTCGGAGTGGGAATGCGAACCCACCCCGGCGTTGCGGCTAAGATGTTCGAGGCTCTGGCAAGGAGCCGGATAAATATCGAGATGATTTCTACTTCGGATATCAGTATATCCTGCATCATCAAGAAAAAATACGCAGAAAGAGCAGTCAGGGCGATTCATAAAAAATTTACTTTAGAAAAAAGGTGAGGCTAAGTATATATTTCGGAGGACTAAATGCGAAGAATTAAATTATACGATACCACTTTAAGGGACGGGGCGCAGAGCGAAGGAATTACTTATTCTCTCGTCGATAAGGAGAGGATTGCGGAAAAATTAGACTATTTAGGGATAGATTATATTGAGGGCGGATGGCCCAGCTCAAATCCCAAGGATATGCAATTTTTCAGGCGTATGCTTAAGAAGAAATTAAGGCATGCCCGGTTAGTTGGCTTTGGCTCAACGCGTAGAGCCGGAATAACCGCTGGCCGGGATAAAAATTTGCAGGGGATTTTAAAGAGCCAGGCAAGATACATTACGCTTTTTGGCAAGACCTGGCCTTTACACGTAAAGCACGTTTTGCGCACAAACCTTGAGGAAAACCTGAGGATGATTTCTGACAGTGTTCGGTTTCTGGTAAAACGTAATTTGGTCGTTTTTTACGATGCCGAACATTTCTTTGACGCTTATCAAGAGAACCCGGGTTATGCCCTTGATTGCCTTCGGGCTGCCTGGGAGGCAGGAGCAGGTTTTTTGGTTCTTTGCGATACTAACGGAGGAGCTTTACCTCAGCAAATTAGCCGGGTTATTCGTGAAATTAAGCCTAAGCTCGACATAGGCTTAGGCATCCATTGTCATAACGACTCAGGTTTAGCAATAGCCAATACCCTGCTTGCTGTAGAGGCAGGCTGCGATATGGTTCAAGGCACGATAAACGGATACGGCGAGCGCTGCGGAAACGCGGACTTAATCCCGGTTATTGCCAACCTTAAGCTCAAATTTGGATTTGATTGTATCCCTGATGAGAAGCTCAAGAGTTTAAGAGACGTTTCTTACTTTGTCAGCGAAATAAGCAATATGAGACATATGAGCAATCAGCCTTATGTCGGCGATTCGGCGTTTGCGCATAAGGGCGGAGTGCATATTAATGCGGTGATGAAAGAACCCCGCTCTTATGAACACATAAATCCTGGCCTGGTCGGCAACCGCCGCAGGATTCTGGTATCCGAATTAGCCGGCAAAAGCGGAATTTTAATTCGTGCCAAGGACCTGAAATTGGATTTGGATAAACGCGACCCGCGGACAAAGAAAATATATAAACTGCTTCAGTCTCTGGAGTTAAAAGGCTACCATTTTGAAGCGGCTGAGGGATCTTTTGAATTGTTGTTAAAAAAGGCGTTGGGCAAGGTGGGAGAGTATTTTTACTTAGAGGGATTTCGGGTAATAGTAAATAAAGAGAAAGATAAAAAGATTACTTCAGAGGCAATAATTAAATTAAGAGTAAAAAGTAAGCTCGAGCACACCGCTGCGGATGGAGATGGTCCCGTAAATGCGCTCGATAATGCGCTCCGAAAAGCGCTAAAGGATTTTTACCCCACATTGGCAAAGATGCATCTTACGGACTTTAAGGTGCGGATTTTGGACGAGAAGGCAGGGACCGCTGCCGTAACCCGGGTAATTATCCAATCTCAAGACGAAAAGGATTCCTGGAATACGATCGGTGTCTCGGAAAATATCATTGAGGCTTCCTGGCAGGCTCTATCGGACTCTATTGAATATAAGTTGTTAAAGGACGGAGTTGCTTAAA
>CAYMKG010000102.1:0-4481 GCA_964391145.1 uncultured Planctomycetales bacterium | reverse complement strand
TTATCCTTCTTCAGCAGCCGGCGGATGCTCTCAGAAACATACTGCCGATAACTCCGTATCGCCTCGTCTATATCTTCCTCTGTAGCCAGAACCAGATTCACCCGGCGGGGCTTGGCTTCATCTTCAATCTTACTGATTGCTACTGCGTTCAACGGGTTGATGATGGCCACAGTTACGGAATCCTCCTCCTGACGAATAGGAAGGCATTTATGGTCAAGGATAAGAGATGAAGAAAAACGCCGAGCCAATTCCATATCAATGTATTCTGACTTAAGGTCTATGAGAGGAATGTCAAACTGCTCTGCTAATGCCTCTGAAAGATTCTTCTTATCAATCCATCCTCTCCTTACCATAATGCTTCCTAAAAATCCGTTGCTTATTTTCTGTTCCTGCAGGGCATCGTGAAGCTGCGCCTCCGTAATCAACCCCTTTTCAATCAAGATCTCGCCGATTCGCTTGGAACTCTTCTGCATAAGCCACCTCCTGATTATAACTTACCAATCATATAAAGGTCACCTTCAGGTTTGCGGTCCATATGGCCGGATATTATCTTCTCGCATCCCTCTAAAGTCTGCTCCACCGTAACAAATTCTCCGCTCTTACCGGTATAAGCCTCAGCGACAAAAAACGGTTGAGTTAGAAAATTCTGCAGCTTTCTTGCGCGTTCATAGATAACCCGGTCACTGGCGGAAAGCTCGTCAATACCAATAACGATAACGATGCGCCGCAGCTCCTCATAGCGCTGAAGCATACGGATAACCTCCTGGGAAACATCATAATGGCGCTTACCCACAATATCGGGGTCAAGATTGGCACTGGAAGAAAGAAGAGGGTCAATGGCCGGATAAAGCCCGAGCTGCACCCTCTGTCGGGAAAGCACCAATATTGAATCGAGAAAACTAAATATGGTTACTACTGCAGGGTCAGTAAGGTCATCTGCAGGGATATAAACCGCTTCTACCGAAGTAATTGAGCCGCCGCCTCCTTTGGAAGAGCGGATTCTTTCGTGAAACTCGCTTGCCTCGGAAATCAATGTCGGTTGATATCCTGTCTCTGAAGGCACCCGGCCAAGGAGACTGGAAATCTCTGCGCCTGCCTGAAGGAAGCGAAAGATATTATCGACAAAGAGAAGGACATCTTGATTCTTTCGCTGAATCGATTCAGCCAGAGTCACTCCGCTCATAGCCACACCAAAACGTGCTCCCGGCGGCTCGTTCATCTGGCCGAATATCAATACTGTCTTGGATAATATATCGCGACGAGAAAGCTCAAAATAGAGCTCGTTCCCCTCGCGGATACGTTCGCCTGCTCCTGTGAATACACAGGCACCGCGGTATTTTTTAACAATATTGTGAATTATCTCCAAAGTCAAAATACTCTTACCCAAAGCAGCGCCGCCGAGAATTCCGGTTTTACTTCCTTTTACTAGCGGAAAGAGAAGGTCGATAATCTTAATACCCGTTTCCATTATTTCGTATCTCTCGGATTTCTCCTCATTGCTTTGAACGCGAACCCCCAATCTTGGCTTGCGAATCGCAATTCTTTCTCCCGGAGGCAATTCGCCTTTCTGGTCAATCGGGTCTCCCCATATATTTATGATTCTGCCGTAAAGGGAATCTCCTGGAGGAATCCGAATTGGCTCTCCAGAAGCATAAGCCGGAACATTACGTTGAAGATTAAAGGTAGAATTTACAGCAATGCAACGAGCAATATTACCGGGAAGGTGCTCAGCCACTTCAAGTATAACTTTTTTGCCGTCAACTGTCTGAGTATTTATATTTTCGAGAATATTTGGGATGTGTTCTGCTTTAGGGAATTTTACATCAACCACTGGCCCCTGAACAGATACCACATATCCAACCTTTAAATTCTTATCTGTCTCCATATTAGTCCATAGTCCACGGTCCATAGTCCATAGACTATTTCAACGAATTACGTAATCCCTGTAGCATCCTAATAATCTCTTCCGCATCATTATAATGCATATTAAAATCTTTTTCGCTTAAGATTTTTCTTTTTCTTCCTATAAAAAGACATGAGACTACCTCAATTGCTGACCTAATGGCATAGCCAATAAATTGTTTAAATTCAACGTTAGTCTGGCCTGTCCAACCCATATTTAAAGCAATAGAATCTGCTGCCCTTTTAATCTGACTTGTTAAAATGTATAATTCTTCTTTGGGAAATATTCTAGTCAAATCGTGAATTTTAGCCGTAAAATCTATCGCTTTCTGCCAAACGGTTAATTTTTCGAATTTAAACATTCTTTCTATGGACTATCGACTATGGACTATCGACTATTTAAACACCAGCCTTGCAGCAAAAAGCTCGCGCATATTGCGGTCAATCAATTCGTGGCGCTGGCGAAAATACTGAAGTTGAAGCTTTTTCTGTAAATCTTCAAGTTTATGCCCGCTTTCCTCAAGATGAACAAAGCGGGCTGCTAACTCAGCTAAACGACTTAAACCAAAGATTTCATAGAATTTCTGCCCCAACAAAAGATAAATTAGATAACCGGCTATATCACCAATGGAAGATTCCATAATTATCTCGGATAGAACCATTGGCTGAGTTGATTTTGATTTTTCCGGCGGCAGCAGCTGCAAACTTTGAATTCGTTGAGCCATAATTGAAGTAGCGTACGGATAAAATATCTTTACAGGACCTAATCGTTTGGCTAACTCTTCACCAACGATATAATCCCTCAACTGCATTGCCTGAGAAAATCTTGTCTCATCCTTAATTCCTGCAAAACCGACAAAAGGAGTCTTGTTTTCTTGAGCATAGACCTTACCCTTCTCGCCGATAATTATTAACCTGGAATTATGCGCCTCAACCTCGCGAAGGGCAATAGACATAACTTGCATATTAAGCGGCCCGAGAAGGCCGGTATCGGAGGTAACCGCAATAACGCCGGGGGTTCTATTTTCTAAATTCAATAAGGGATGCTGGATGTTCTCAGCATCGGTAGGAATGGTATTAAAAAGTCCCGCCAGAACAGAAAAAATCTCATCGTAAGATTTAATCCGTTTCTCCATAACGTGGTACTGGGATATGGCAATTTCCTTGAGCACCTCAATAATGCTGGCAAGATTCCGGTTAAATTCCAAGTCTTGTTTGAGCTGTGATAGTAACTTCATTAATCAAACGGACTGAAAATACCAACCCAATCCTTCATACAGCTTTGCTATGCTTGAATCATCCAGAATCTGCTTGTTTCTAAGCTCGGTGAAAAGGTCAGGATAGTATTCCCGAGCCTTGCTGATAAACTCTTCCTTAAACTTCTTTAAATCTGAAATTGATAGATTATCCAGAACGCCGATGCTCAGAGCAAACAAAAGAATTATCTCTGCTTCCATTGATATAGGTTTGTTTCTATCCTGAATGAGAAGCTGGGTTATCGCCTGGCCCCGCCTTAACTTCTCCTCTGCTTCCCTGGAAAGTCCGGTTGTGCGCAATTGAGTCATCTGAAGAAGTTCTTGATATTGAATGTACTCCAACCTCAATCTTTCGCTGAGGGCCTTCATTGCCGGCCACTGAGCTTTATTGCCGATACGAGAAACCGAAAGTCCGAAGTCAATTGCGGGCTTTATGCCCTTATTAAAAAGTGCGGTATTAAAATAAATCTGTCCATCGGTCATAGAAATAAGATTAGTGGAAATGTAGCCGGTTACGTCGCCTTGTAATATCTCCACAATCGGGAAAAACGTCATAGAGCCACCCCCCAGCTGCGGCTTTAGGTATCCGGCGCGCTCCATTAATTGGGAGTGGATGTAGAATATGTCTCCTGGGTAGGCCTCCCTTCCCGGCGCACGATCGAGTAAAAGCGATATCTGTCTATATACCCAGGCATGCTTGGTTAAATCATCAAAAACCACAAACACATCCTTACCCTTGCGCATAAAATATTCTCCTAACATTGCTGCGGTGTAAGGAGCAAGGTACTGCTCTCCCATTGAGGCAGAAGCAACACCGCTGACTACTATTGTATAAGGCATTACCTCTTTCTCGCGAAAGATATTCAGCACCTTCTGAAGGCTGGCATAGGTCCTGCCAATGCAGCAATAGATACAGATTACATCCTTTCCCTTCTGATTAATAATTGCGTCAATTGCTACGGTTGTCTTTCCTGTAAGGCGGTCGCCGATAAGAAGCTGACGCTGGCCTTTAGCAATTGGTATTACCGCGTCGAGAATTAAGGTGCCTGTTTCAAACGTTTCTTTAACCGGAACGCGGTCCATCAAGCCGGCAGCCTCGGCAAATACTGGGTAATAATCCGAAGCTACTATCTCTCCCTTTCCGTCAACCGGCTCGCATAAACTACTGATTACCCTACCTAAAAAAGCTTCCCCTACGGGCAGATGTAAAAACTCGCCTTTGCTGTAAATCTCATCTCCGGTGCGGATAAAGCCTTTGGAGCTTAACACCAGAATCTGCACGCCTTCTTCGTCAAACCCCAGCACCATCCCCCGTCCGCCGTA
>CAYMKG010000101.1:2646-4537 GCA_964391145.1 uncultured Planctomycetales bacterium | reverse complement strand
CTACCAGAAAATCTTCACCAATGCGTTTTAAGCGGACATCCTTCAGGCGGAATGCCTTATCCGGATGAGTAACCCCCTTGCCCATTACGGAACTTATCGCATCCTTTCCGCCCATAACCTTGGGGCTGATGAAAAACATTACCTTATCCACTAATCCTTCATCAAACAGAGAGCCTATCAAAGTGCCGCCACCTTCCACCAGAATATTAGTTATCTGAAGCCGGGCCAGTTTTTTCATCATCTTCCTGAGATTTACCTGTCCCTCTTTTTCTCTGACTTCCAAAATTTGAGCCTTCTGGGAAAGGATATTCCTGTTCGGCGTCTCCTGTCCCGCAGTTGCGGGTAGTGTGGCAATAATTACAGGGGGATTTTTAAATACTGCCGCCTGGCAGGGAATACTTAAGTTGCTATCGACAATAATCTTAGTCAGGGTTTTAGATGAAGAGAGAGGCTGTAATTTAGGGTCGTCTCTTAAAACCGTATTTACACCGACCATAATGGCATCAAATTTCTCGCGAATCCGATGAACATATTCGCGGGCTTCATCCGAGGTAATCCATTGAGATAGACCGCGGCAGGTAGCAATCTTTCCGTCTAAAGACTGCCCGACTTTTACGGTAACGTAAGGAATTTTATGGGATATATATTTTATAAAAGATTCGTTCATCCTGCGCAGTTTATCTTCCAGAAATCCAACCCGCACTTCTATGCCGTGCTTGCGCAGAACCTCTACGCCTCTGCCATTGTTAAGGGGATTTGGGTCAAGCATGCCGACAATCACTTCCTTAATTCCGCTTTTGATAATCATATCAGTGCAAGGCGGAGTACGCCCGAAATGAACGCACGGCTCCAGGGTCACATAGAGCGTCGCTCCCTCTGCCCTCCTTCCCGCTAAACTTAGTGCCACTATTTCCGCGTGGGGCAGACCTACTTTTTTATGATAGCCGCGCGCAATAACCTCTCCATCCTTAACCACTAAAGCTCCGACTAAAGGATTAGGAGAAGTTCTTCCTTCAGCTCGCTGCGCCTGGCGCATTGCCAAGGCCATATAGTATTGATGATTTTTTTTCATTACTGCCATAATCTGTGCTTACTACAATAACAATGATTAATAGCGGTTAGCGCAATTTGAAAACTATACGCTCCACGCTATACGCTAATTATTAATCCCCTTTGCCGATATCTACTCTTATCTTATCCAGGATACCGTTTACGAATTTTCCGGCTTCTTCTCCGGAAAAACGTTTAGCTAGGTTAATTGCTTCATTGATAGAAACCTTGGGAGGGATATCCGGCCGAAATAACAGCTCGTAGCAAGCCTGGCGCAGAATATTGCGGTCAACTACAGCCATACGCTTAAGTTCCCAGTTTTTAGCGTATTGAGTAATCTTGCGGTCTATTATCTGGCGGTGTTCCTGAACGCCGTTTATTAGCTCTAAAGTAAATTGTTTTACTTCGGAACTCTCTCTTTCTTCCTGGTCCAGCCAGAAATTATCCAAAGATTCCCTGGAAAAGTCATTGGTAACATCCATCTGATAAAGAAGCTGTAAAGATAACTGGCGTGCTTTGGTGCGCTTGCGCATCATTTCTCTATAAGGTTTGCCATTTCGATTGCGTTTCGTGCCGCATCGCGGCCTTTATTTCCCTCTTTCGTTCCGGCACGCTCAATTGCCTGCTCAATGGTATCGGCGGTTATAACGCCGAAAATTACCGGCAATCCGGCATCCAGGGAAACTTTGGCTATTCCTTTGGCTGTCTCCGAAGCGATGTATTCAAAATGGGGCGTTGAACCTCGGATAACCGTACCTAAGCAGATAACAGCATCTACTGTTTTAGACTTAGCTAATTTCTGAGCTATAAGGGGCAGCTCAAAAGAGCCGGGAACCCAGGT
>CAYMKG010000101.1:0-2546 GCA_964391145.1 uncultured Planctomycetales bacterium | reverse complement strand
TGTCCCAGCTTTTCCTTTTTAGTCTTTAGGTAATGTAAATTTAAAGGATTTGGTTTAATTTCCAAAGGGATTCTCTCAATTACCTTTAAGCCATAGCCGTCCAATCCGACTATCTTGCGCGGATTATTGGTCAAAAGGCGAATATTCTTTAAGCCTAAATCTGCCAAAATCTGCGCCCCTATGCCGTAATCGCGCAAATCTGCCTTAAATCCGAGAGCGAGGTTTGCCTGAACCGTATCCATACCTTTGTCCTGAAAATTATAGGCGCGGATTTTATTTAATAAACCGATTCCCCTTCCCTCTTGATGCATGTAAACGATAGCACCCTTTTTCTCCCTGGCAATTAGTTCCATACCCTTACGCAATTGCCGCCCGCAGTCGCAGCGCAAAGAGCCAAATACATCGCCGGTCAGACACTGAGAATGAACCCTGACTAACGTAGGCTCTTCGTTTAACTCGCCCATTACCAAAGCAATATGCTCCTCGTGGTTAATCACATCGCGATACAGAATCAGTTGAAACGTTCCGAATTCGGTAGGAAGCTGTGTGGAGATAATTCTTTCGATTAGAACTTCGGTCCTGTGGCGATATTGGATTAAATCAGCGATTGAGCAAATCTTGAGGTTATGGACTTTACCAAATTCAAAAAGCTCACCAAGTCTTGCCATTGTGCCGTCCTCGTTCATAATCTCGCAAATCACTCCGGCAGGATAAAGTCCGGCCAGCCTCATTAAATCCACGGCAGCCTCAGTATGGCCGGCTCTTACCAAAACGCCGCCTTTTTGTGCCTTTAAAGGAAATATGTGCCCCGGGCAGACTAAATCTTCAGGCCGCGTTTTAGGGTCAATAAGAACTTCGATGGTTCTTGCCCGGTCATAGGCTGAAATTCCGGTAGTTATTCCCTGGGCGGCGTCAGTCGATATCATCCAGGCAGTAGAAAATGGGTCCTTTCTCTGGCTGTTTGGCCGGTCAGTTACCATAGGATGAAGCTTTAATTGCTCAAGGCGCTCTTCTTCCATCGGCACACAGATAAGCCCCCGGCCGTTTTTAAGCATAAAATTTATGTCTTGCGGCCGTGCAAACTGAGCGGCGATAATTAAATCCCCCTCGTTTTCGCGGTCTTCGTCATCAACCACGATTACCATCTTGCCTGCTTTTAGGTCCTCTATTATTTCTTGAATATTATGAAGCATAAGTGGTACATTTGTAAAAAGTGGGTTTTGCTATTAATAAAAAACCCCGAAGAATAATCCTCGGGATAAACTTAGCCTTCTCCCCTCTAGACTATACCCCCCACACCAATCGCAAATATAACAGCTTGAAATACCCAATTGGCGCAAGGTTCTACTATCGGCCCCCGAATTTAACGGAGTCTGCCCTTGACATTCTCAATGTCAAGGGCTCGCGGGCTATACCGCCGGTCAGGACTTTCACCTTATCCCGAAGACTAACGGGTTTAATTATATCTCAAAACGACCTCTTGTCAAGAAAATTAAATTGAGTATAATACATAATATGCAAACAAGACTCCCTGAAATTACCATATCCGAACTGCTGATAAAGAAAAATAAAACCCTCGCTGTTGCCGAATCCTGTACGGGCGGGCTATTAGCGAATGTGCTTACTAACATTCCAGGAAGCTCAAAATATTTTCTTCTGGGAGTAGTTGCTTACAACAATCAGACAAAAACATCCTTACTTAATGTCCCGGAGAGAATTATTAAAAGGTACGGCGCAGTATCCCGCCAAGTAGCTCAGCTTATGGCGCAAAATGTAAGGAAAAACGCCTCTTCTGATTACGGTATAGGCATTACCGGAATCGCAGGACCCGGCGGAGGCACTCCAAAGAAACCCATAGGCACAGTATTCATATCTATAGCAGCTCAGAATAAAGAAAAAACGCAAAAATTTCATTTTACGGGCAGCCGCCTTGCGGTAAAAAGAAAAACTGCCCTGAAAGCACTATCAATGCTGAAACAATTTTTGTAGTCATTATAAGCTAAACGCTCTACGCTATACGCTAAATTTATGAGAACCTTTATAGCCATAGAGCTGCCACAAGAGATAAAATCCGCTTTAAGCAATATCCAGGCTGAGTTGAAGCAAGCCCACGCAGACGTGAAATGGGTTAAGCCCGAGAATATCCACCTCACTTTGAAGTTCTTGGGCGAGATTGACGAAACTTTGGTGGAAAAAATTTGCGCAATTCTTGAGGGGATTGCCCGGCAAAACACGCCGTTTAATCTGAGTCTATCAAACCTGGGCGCCTTTCCTAAGTTAAATTACCCGCGGGTAATCTGGATCGGCGTTACCAATGACCAGCCGGTTGTAAAGATTGCCCAAGAGATAGAAAAAGAAGCGGTTGAAATCGGACTTCCCCGCGAATCGCGGCCATTCAGCTCTCATATCACCTTAGGCAGGGTGCGCTCCGCTTTAAACCGGGGGGCTCTGATTGAAAAGTTAATTTTTTTGAAAAAAAACTTCCCTCCTTCAAACCTGGAATTCAAAGTGCATAGCTTAACTTTATTTAAAAGCACGCTCACCCC
>CAYMKG010000100.1:0-4543 GCA_964391145.1 uncultured Planctomycetales bacterium | reverse complement strand
CTTTTAATTATCTCTCTCAACCGATTAAAACCTGCTTCTATTTTATCTAAATCTCCGGCGCCAAAGGCAAAATCCGCCCTTCCTCCGCCGCTACCCCCCATCGCACGAGCGGTTTCCTTAATCAAATCGCTGGCGTTGAAATTCTTCTCTTTTAAATCCGCTGTTACCCCCATCACCAAAACAGCTTTCTGCTCCTTTCTCGTAGCTAATAAACAGATTGATAGAGGCAACCTTTTCTTTACCATATCCACTAGACTTCTTAGGCTTACGTCGTCAGCTTCTGGAATAAAACGGGTGATTAATTTAACCCCCGAAATCTCTTCGGAGGCGTTTAATATCTCTTCTACATTTATCTGTTCTGTCTTAATTTCAGCTCTTCTCTTTTTTAAATCTTTTATCTCTTTGAGCATTTTCTCCAGTTTCCTGGTAATCTCCTGCGGTGGGACCTTAAGAAGTTCAGAGGCGCTGCCGAGAATATTCTGCTGTTCTCTTATTTTGGCGTAGGCATACTTCCCCGTTGTTGCTTCAATCCTGCGCACACCGGAAGAAATCGAGCCTTCGGAAATTATCTTAAATAAACCGACCTGGGAGGTGCAAGTAAGGTGAGTCCCTCCGCATAATTCTCGGGAATAACTGCCTATTGAAATTACCCTGACGTTTTTCTGGTATTTTTCTTCAAAGAATGCTAAAGCTCCGAGCTTGCGCGCACGCTCAATCTTCATCACATTTACGCTCACCTTATCGCCATCCCAGATATGCTGATTAACCAATTCTTCAATACGGTTCAATTCGCTTGAGCTTACATCCTTAAAATGAGTAAAATCGAATCTTAGGCGCTCGGGCGCTACCAGGGAACCCTGCTGTTTAACATGCTCTCCTAAAACATTCCTTAAAACTGCCTGCAAAATATGCGTTGCCGTATGGTTACGGGCTATATCCAGACGTCGCTGGGAATCCACTAAGACACGAACCGCATCGTTCTTCTTGAGATTGCCGGTTTTTAATTTCCCAAAGTGTAAAATTACTCCGTCAATGCGCTTTGCGTCGCTAACTTCAAAAACGCTCTTAGCTTTCTTGATTTGTCCGGTATCAGCTACCTGCCCACCGGACTCAGGATAAAAAACAGTGGCATCCAGTATAATCTCGGCTTCTTCGCCAGGGTGAATCTTTTTTGTTTCTGAGTTGCCCTTAAGAATAGCTATAATCCTGGCATTAAATTCGCAACGCCGGTAGCCAAGAAAGCGCGTCTTTTTAGCTTTAACGGGCAGTTGATTTAAACTAAACACCTCGCCCTTCATTGAACTGGAGGCCTTGGAGCGTTGTTTTTGTAAATCCAGTAAGCGGTTAAATTCGCTCTGATTAAATTTTATACCCTGTCGGCTTAACCATTCACTAGTTACCTCTACGGGAACTCCGTAAGTATCGTACAATTGAAAGGCGACCTGTCCAGAATCCTTCCCCCTTTCTTCAAATGCTCGAGCTAATAAATCCGGCGCAGATTTAAGTATCGAAAGAAAACTTTCCTCTTCTGCTAGAATAACTCCGGAAATATCCTCCCTCTGATTTATCAGTTGCGGATAAGGCCTGCGCATAGCCTGGGTTACTACCGGAACCAACCGGTAAAGAAAGGGGCGATTAATACCCATATTAGACAGATTCATCAAGCTGCGCCGAATAAGCTTGCGCACAACATATCCCCTCTCCTCGTTAGAAGGCAAAACCCCATCGAAAATTGCAAACGTTACCGCGCGTATGTGGTCAGCTACCGCATAGATTAAACTACTGTTCGAAGTTTCGCTTCGAACATTACGTTTAATTTCTTTTATTATCGGCTTGAATAAATCGGTCTGGAAATTTGAATAAACTCCTTGCATCAGGGCAGCTAATCGCTCAAGGCCCATCCCGGTGTCGATATTCTTTCTAGGCAGGGGCTCAAGAATACCACCTTCCTTTCGGTTGAATTGAGTAAAAACAAGATTCCAGACTTCAACGAATCTGCCGCAGCTGCAGAGCGGAGAGCATTCCGCACGCCTGCAGCCAACTTCAGGTCCAAGGTCGAAAAATATTTCAGAGCACGGGCCGCATGGGCCGTTAGGGCCTTTAGTTTTAGCCTCGGAAGGCCAAAAATTTTCTTTATCGCCTAATCTTAAAATCTTATCCGAAAGAATATTTATCTTATTCTTCCAGATTTCATAAGCTTCATCGTCGTCTTTATATACGGAAATCCATATCCTTTTCTTATCCATTTTAAGAACACCGGTCAAGAATTCCCACGCCCAGCTTATTGCCTCTTCCTTAAAATAATCGCCGAAGGAGAAATTACCGAGCATTTCAAAAAAGGTATGATGCCCGGGAGTCTTGCCTACCTTGTCTAAATCATCCGTGCGAAGGCAGCGCTGAGACGTAGCAGCGCGTTTGAGCCTGCGGCCGATACCCAAAAATTCCTTTTTGAATTGATTCATCCCGGCGGGAGTAAACAGCACTGTAGGGTCATCAGCCGGCACCAGAGAATCGCTGGCAATAATCTTATGCCTTTTTGATTTAAAAAAATCCAAAAATTTATCCCGCAGAAGGTCTGTTTTCATATCCCCGGATTATCGAATTGATTTCCTCTAAAATCGCATCCTGCGAAAACCCCCTGCGCATCAGGTAAGCAAAAATTCGGCGTCTTGCCTTCGCAGGCTCAATATTCCCTAATCTCTCCCAGCGACGGCGGACCAGTTCTTTAATCACATCTTCCTCGTTATATTTATCTCCAAGCTCCTCCAGGGCCTGATTAATCAACTCCTTTTTTACTCCTTTAATCCTTAGTTCCTGTTTCAGACGCTTAATGCCTAAAGGTTTTCTGGCTCGCGATTCAACCCAGGCCTTGGCGAACTGGAGGTCATCAATAAATCTCTTCTGTTTTAAAAAAATAATGGTTTCTTTTATGTCAGATTCGCAGAAGCCCTTTTTTTTAAGGCGTTGGCGCATTTCATATTCGGAACGCGGGCGAAACTTAAGCAGACAGAAAGCATATTGAAGCGCCTTATTCATTATTTGACTTAATTACAAAGAAACCTCTCTGCGTTTTAATCAGTGCATCGCCTTCTAATCTTTTGATAATTTTCTGATAATCGGAAAGATTGTTTATCTTTGTGCGATTTACTTCGAGGATAACGTCTCCGGGAATAAGCCCGGCATCATCGGCGAGGCTCCCCGGCTTAACATCCACAATAATTACTCCCTTTTCTTGTTCGATTCTAAAACGCTTCATTAACTCGGGGGTAATTTCTTCGACTTCGATTCCTCGCCAGGCAGCTCCTGCGGCTTGCTCTGCAAGAGAAGTCTCCTCTAAACTCTCTGGCCTCTCTCCTATTTCGACTTCCAAAGGTATCTGTTGTTTATTTCTCCAGACTTCAACTTTCACTCTTTTGCCGACCTCGGATTTTGATACTTCGTTGAGGAGCTGGCGAATATTATCGACGTCCTTGCCGCCGAATTTCCTGATTATATCCCCTTCTTTAATGCCTGCTTTCTGAGCGGGGCTATCCGCCAAAACATTGGCAACCAATGCGCCTTTGGTATCGGAGAGTCCGAAATGCCCGGCTAATTCGGGGGTCAAATCCTGGATAGTAACCCCCAGCCAGCCGTAAAGAATCTCTTTTCCAGAAATCAGCCGCGAAAGTATTCTTTTGGCATTGTTTATTGGTATGGCAAACCCGAGTCCTTGATAGCCGCCCGTGGTAGTAATGATTGCTACATTTATCCCGACAACTTCACCTTTAAGATTAACTAAAGGTCCACCGGAGTTTCCCGGATTAATCGCGGCGTCAGTTTGAATTAAATCATAGTAGTATCGTCCCCTTGAGGCAGCTCTGCCTAAAGAGCGATGCAGGGCGCTGACCACGCCAGCCGTCACAGTTGGCTCGGGATTCTCCAATGCAAATCCAAAGGGATTGCCTATCGCCACAACCCAGTCTCCGATCCGCAGTTCTTCAGAGTTGCCTAATTTTGCCACAGGTAAATTGTGCGCGTCAATCTTAATAACCGCTAAGTCTGAACGCGCATCCTCGCCTTTAATCTCGGCTTTAAATTTCCTGCCATCGGGTAAAGTCACGGTAATCTTGTCAGCGCCGGAAATAACATGCTCATTAGTTAAGATATAGCCTTCGGCGTCAATAATTACGCCCGAGCCCAAGCCCATTTGCTTGTACTCTCTCTCCGGAATCTCTCCAAAGAAATCTTCAAAAAAACGGCGGAAAAATTCATCATTGCCGAAGAAATCTTCAAAAGGTGCTCCGAAATAATATCTCCGCCTGCCCCCAAAACGGCGGATATGCTCGGTGCTTATCGAAACCACCGCTTTTCCTGTTATCTGGGCAACATTGACAACTGCATCTTTGAAATCCCCCGCATATTCCAAAGGATGGGTTTCGGCAAAAGGTACAGTCTCTCCGGGCGGCGAAAAATCAAAACGAGCGGCTATTATCAAACCGATAACCAATCCGATTAATACTGAACTGATTATATAAAATGATTTTCTTCTCATAACTGCGCCTCC
>CAYMKG010000099.1:0-4764 GCA_964391145.1 uncultured Planctomycetales bacterium | reverse complement strand
AAATATTCTTTGATTCCCGGGGAATCCTGCTGGCTATATCCACCGTAGCTGCCAGGGGGTCTAATTTGAGGCTTTGGATATCCTCTAAGGTTAAAGGTATATCACTGTTATGATGTCCGGTTTGGGGGTCGTTGATGGGAAGGCCGTTAAGTAAAATACTCAAGCCTTCAAAATTCAATGCCCGGTGAGAAAAATCGGTCTGCACGCCATAATTCAGCGAGCGACTCTGGGTATCTATCCTGAGCAAACCAATGGCCTCCGGAATAGATTTAATTGGTGAATTCTCAAGATACTTGCTATCAACTACATATCTCTCCTCTAACTCGAGCGGTTTCGAAATTATAATTTTTTCTAAGGAATATGGCTGGCTGGCGAATAAAGGTATGGTATGTAATAGAAATAATGGAATAATCCCGCACCATTTCATCATATGATGCCTTATCTACAAAATAACAGTTGCATATTGCCGGAATTGTTTTGCGGTTAAGGTTACGGTAACGAAGCCCGTATCGACATTCGGTTACGTTTATCGTCTTTAAAGACGTAACCCTAACCCTTTGACGAAACGGGCATCGTAACCCTAACCCAAAGACGTAACCAAAAAATCAAAGCATTATTTAGTTGACAGAACAATATGATGTTATTATAAAAGGCGCGGGGATTATTGTCAACTTATAATAAAATTATCGTTTACAATGAATTACATCTCCAGCCATCACCCTCTCAATCAATCCGGAATCCTTGCGGATTAATAATCCGCCGTCCTGGTCAATGTCAACTGCCTCACCAATAAGCTGAAGCCTCTGTCCGCCTACACTTAACTTCACCCTTCTGCCCAAGGTAGCACTAAAATGGCGCCATTTATCCAAGATAAGTTTTACTCCTTGTTTTTGAAATTGAATATACTCCTCTTCAAAAAAACGCAGGAGGCTTTGCAGCAGGCTCAAGCGGTTAACCTTGACTGCGACTATTTCCTTTAGAGAGCAGGCTGGATAAGGCAAGCTCTTCCTCTCGTTATTTACATTTATTCCTACGCCGACGACGATAGCGTGGACTATATCCATCTCTGCGCTCAATTCGGTAAGTATTCCCCCAACCTTCCTACTGTCTATCAAGATATCATTAGGCCATTTTATCCGGGCAGAAAGATTCAGCTGCTGCTCTATAGCCTCGCATATCGCCACTGCGCAAATTAGTGTTAAAACCGGAGCCTGCTGAGGTAGAATCTTAGGTTTGATAATCAAGGAAAAATATATTCCCTCGTATTTAGGAGATAGCCACTGCCTGCCCATTCTCCCTCTGCCTCTGGTCTGACCTTCAGCAATGACTAATGTCCCTTCTTGAGCGCCTTCCAAAGCCAACTCCATTGCTTTATCCATAGTCGAATGCAGGCTTTCATAGTAATAAATTTCTTTACCGATGACTTTATTTTTTAGATGACACTTAATTTCCCAAGAGAAGAGGCGGTCAGGACACGAAAGCAATCTATATCCTAAATGAGGTACAGCAGCGATGTCATAGCCTAAATCTCTTAACTCATGAATATGCTTCCATATCGCTGCACGGCTTATGCGCAGTTGCCCGCTTATCTCCTCACCGGAAATATATTCCGTTCCCTTTTTTAAAAAATATAGTATCTCTTCATTAATCATCTCTGTTAATCGAAATTCATTTATTCAAGCTGCCTGGGCGGTAACCTTCTAAATCCAGGGTGACATAATCGTAGCCTAAACGCTTAAGATAGCACGTAACCGAATTACGGCGGCGATTAATCAGTTGAGGAATATCGCATTTATCTACCTCCAGGCGGGCTAATTTCAACCGGCTTCTTTTTAAGGGGTAACCCATTTGGGATGCGCCTATAGCTTGGCCTAAACTATAGTGCCTGAGGCGGACCTGCTTAAATCCAAGCCCTCGAATATATCTTTCTGCTTGCTTAATCATCTCTAAGTCTTTGCTCGAAATAGGTTGGCCATAAGGTATGCGGGAGGCAAAACAGACAGTGGCTGGCTTATTTCTGGTGGGCAGGTGGTAAAGCCTGCTTAGCTGATAAATGTCCTGTTTATTGATTCCGCATTCCTCTAACGGCGAGCGGACGCCCAACTCCTTCTTTGCCTGGATACCCGGCCTGAAATCTTTAGAATCGTCGGCATTGCTGCCGTCGAGAACGTATTTAATTTTGGATATTTTGGCTATATTCCAAAGGCGCTTAAACAAATCTCTTTTGCAATAGTAGCAGCGGCTTACCGGATTTCTAACAAACTGTGAGTTTTCCAAATGGGGAATTTTTATGACCTTATGCCTTATGCCCCATCTTTCTGTAATTGTGCGGGTAAACTTTAATTCTTCTTGAGAATATAACGGTGAATCGGCAGTTACTGCCGTAACATTATCGCCTAGAGTTTCCTTGGCTATTCTCAAAAGCAGGCTGCTGTCCGCACCGCCTGAATAAGCAATCAAAACAGCCTGCATTTTTTTCAAGATTGAGATTAATCTCGCTAATTTCCTCTTTAGTTTTATGCTTTCCTTCTTCTTTTTCTCCACCGCTTCATTGCTTGCTTAATATCTTCTTGCTCTTTTTTGATGAGAAAGTCTATATATTTTGACAATTTATTTCTGTCTCCTTCGGTAGAAAAACCGGTAAAAAAAATGCCATGGCCATAAAGTTTTCTTGATTCAACTTCTCTAGCCAAAGTGCATCTAAATACGTCACCTGCGCATCGGACATTTCCGGCTAAAGACGAATCACCAGTATAAACAGGAATCTCTATTGTTATATCAAGCTTCGCCCCCAAAGGAATCTCCTGCTCAATCTCTACGTAAGTTCCAAGTAAGCTGATATTTTCTGTGTGAGCGTTGATTTTCCGGCTGTTTGGATGACTTATTGTTATCGGCAGCCTCACCTTTATCCTTCTCTCTCTTCTTCTTTCAATAACCCTCAAAAGCGAACCTCCATTGCCCGGGTGGGGCAAACCTTAACACAGAGTTCGCAGGCGATGCATTTATTGTCGTAAAATTGTACCTTTCGAGTAAGCGAATCCATTACCAAAGCGCCGGTCGGACAAATCGGAACGCAAGCCCCGCAATGCGTGCATTTAGCTTCATTGCGGATAACATCCTGGCTCAAAGGCTGAATCTTCACTCCGCACGAACTAAGATACTTTATGCCACGGTCATAATCAGCGTTCTTGCCGCTGAGCTCCAGAACCATTAATCCTTCTTCCCGGGGGGTGACATAAGCCTTTAGGATATTAAATTTAAGATTGTATTCCTTAACCAGTCTATATACGATCGGCTGGTCAACCAACCGATGGGGAAAATGTAAAACTATGCGTTTAGAAATCATACACCTACCACCTCTTTTATCTGGGGTATCTCCTGCTTTAAAGCCTGCTCAATTCCCATCTTTAAGGTCATCTGACTCATCGGACAACTTCCGCAGGCGCCAGTGAGCCTTACCTTCACAACGCCATCCTCGCTTACGTCTACTAATTCCACATTGCCGCCTTCAGCCATAAGGGCTCCTCTTACTTTGTTCAAGACTTTTTCTACCTGTTCTCTCATGATTCTTCGCTCCTTTCTTATTTTTTATATCCGCAATGTATCTAAATCATCCGGCTTTACAGGGAAACAACGGATAACCCGGCTCTCCTTCCCGGCTTCAACTGATATACTGACCTGGCCGTTACTGCGGTCGCAATAGCGCGCCAGGATGCATGCGCTTAACTCTAATAATTCCCGGGAGGACTCTCCTGCTTTTAATATGCCGGCCGGGCCAGGAACTTCTACCGGCTCCAAAAGAATACAACCTGATTGAGCTAACGTAATTAAACGTTGGTTCTCTTTGTGATTTCGGCCGAGGATTAACTTGGTTCGGTCGGATAACCTGAAGTGCCTGCCGATTTTTAAAAGCCGGATATCCTCCAAGTTAAATTCAGGCTGATGATTAAGCAGATCCTTTAATCTTCGGCTGAAGCCCGGGTCGGTTAAAAGGCAACCTCCTGCGGGTTGACCGAATCCCTCCAAACCCAATTGCTTTGCTAATTCCATCTGAGGCTTTCTTGACTTACCCGAAAAGTCAAACAACTTACTACGGTCAACCCATCCCTCTTGTTCCGGGACAGTCGCAGCAAGAAGCTTCGCCGAAAGCGGCCTGAGAAGCAGACCTTCTAAATCACTCTCTTTCTCTATTTTTCTTAAAGCAGATTTATTCTGCGACATTGGCCTCTGACCTAACACCTCACCCGTAATTATAAAATCTGATTTATATTCAACCATAAATCCTTTGGCTTTTTTTAACATAAAGATATGGCAATCAATGCAGGGATTCATAGTGTCACCAAATCCAAAGCGGGGATTTTTAATCACATCCAAATACTCTGACGAAATGTCAATTGCTTTAATTTCAATGCCTATACTTTGCGCTAGTTTCTCAACCCGAGGATGAGTAAAAGACGTTATAAACGCAAGACCCACTACATCTATTCCTTGAAGCCTTATAATCTTAGCTGCCAAGGCGCTATCCAAACCACCCGACATTAACGCAACTGCTTTCATGCTTTCAGGGACATCCTTTAACCCAATCAAGGGACATCCTTTGAGCCAATCGGAAGGGTGTCCCCATTTTTAACAAATTATTCGAAATCGCAATTTAGGGGACACCCTTGTATTCAGCGCAAAGGGTGTCCCTATAATTTTTTGATTAGCTCCTGGGCGACTTTTCTGCCGGAAAGAACCATTCCGCCGAATATCGGACCCATCCGA
>CAYMKG010000098.1:0-4802 GCA_964391145.1 uncultured Planctomycetales bacterium | reverse complement strand
ATCCGGGCGAGTGCGCAGGATGGCTGAGCAATCGCTCATCTGTGGCAATAGTTGATTTAAACACACTTTCTGCCAGGATATTTTATCTATAAATTAAAGAAGGAAGGGCAGGGTGAAATTTCCTTTAATTAAGCAAGACCGAGAAATCTTGCGCTCCATTTTAAAATTCAGCCGAAACAGAAATATCCAACTTTACATAGTCGGAGGATTTCTGAGGGATATTATCCTTGGCCGAGAAAGGGCGAATCCCGACATCGATTTCGCTGTTAAAAAAAACGCAATAGGATTTGCGCGCCGGTTAGCAAAACGTCTGAAATCAGGCTTTGTAATTTTAGACAGAGAAAACGGCTGCGCACGCCTGGTAAAAAGGCTTAAGGACAGGGTCTATACCCTGGATTTTACCGATTTTCGCGGCAGGAATTTAGTGCAGGATTTAGGCAAGCGCGATTTCACTATCAATACCTTGGCCGTGGAGTTGGGGGCATTTTTAGAGAGTGCCGATTACCAGTTGATTGACCCGTATGAAGGACTTAAGGATTTAAAATCCAGAATCATTAGGATAATACATCCCGGAGCTTACGATGGCGACCCCTTAAGGATTTTGCGAGCTTTTAGCCTTTCCTGTACTTTGAATTTTAAGATTGAACCCCGCACCTTAAGCTTAGCGCGGAAGAAAAAGAGCAGGCTCTTGGGTGTTTCTTTTGAGAGAATCCGCGATGAGCTGTTTAAGATTTTAGCCAGTTCAAGGAGTTATGAATCTTCAGTTGAATTAGACCGGTGCAAGATAATGGAGATTATTTTTCCCGAAATAAAGGCAATGCGCAAATTAGGCCAGGGGCCTTATCATCATCTGGATGTCTGGCAACATACCTTAGAGACATTGGGACAGCTTGAGAAGATAATCAAAAATTTAAACCGCAGTCCGGATATCAGAGGATATTTAGATAGAGAGATTTCCTCGGGACGGCACAGGAGGCAGCTCGTTAAGTTAGGCGGGCTTATGCACGATATCGGCAAGCCCGGAACATTGCGCATCGAAGAAGGCAAGATAAAATTCCACGGGCATGAGCGGCTTGGCGCAAATATGCTCGGAGAGATTTCGCAGCGCCTGAAACTCTCTAACTCCGAAATTGCTGCCCTGAAAAAGATGGTTTTGTTACACCTGCGCCCCGGGTATTTGGCCGACAATCCCGTATTAACCCCGCGGGCTAAATTCAGGTTTTTCAGGGATGCCGGTGAGGAAGCAGTGAGTGTTCTTTTGATATCTTTGGCTGACCAGCGGGCAACCAAAGGTTCTCTGACTACTCCGGAATCCCGCCGGCGCCACGAGAGGGTGGTGCGCAGGTTAATAAAGGAGTATTTCCAGAAAAAGAAAGAAATCAGGCCGGCGCGCCTGATTAACGGCAATGATTTAATTAAGCACTTTAAATTAGAGCCTTCGCCTTTAATAGGAAAAGTGTTAACCGGAGTAGAAGAGGCTCAGGCAATCGGTAAGGTCCGGACGAAAAAAGAGGCGTTAGTTCTTTCCGCAGAGATAATTAAAAAGGAGGCAAGAGATGGGCGAAATAAAAATCGAAAGACCAGCGGAGGATAAGCTGAAACAAATGGGCGTTTATTCCTGGCCGATATGGGAAAAGGAGGTGTCCCGCTTTGATTGGTATTATGACGAAACCGAGATTTGCTATCTTCTTGAAGGAAAGGTTGTTGTTAAGACGAACGACGGTCAAGAGGCGAAGTTCGGCGCAGGGGATCTGGTTACTTTTCCTAAAGGGTTATCTTGCGTCTGGGATATAAAAGAGCCGGTTAAAAAGCACTATAATTTCAAATGAGACATAGTTTAGGCGGCGATAGCGAAGCCGAACATTCTACAAATTGAAGGAGGTGTTTTATGTTATTAGGAATTATATTCATACTCGCTGGAATTCTAATTGCCATATATCCGCCGCTTTTATCCTTTGTTGTGGCCGGCGTTCTAACCTTCATAGGTATTACCTTGATTTCGATAAGTTACCATTACAAAAAATTTTCAAAACATATTGATAATCCATTTATTGACTTCTTCATCCGCTTTTAATAAAAGGAAGAGGCATATCATTGAGGAGAGGAAGATAAAAACAAGGGAGGTACAAGAATGCCTGAAGTAGAAGTCGGAACAGTTACGCATTATTACGGCCATATCAACGTGGCGATAGTTCAGCTCACCGATAATCTGAAGGTCGGCGATAATGTCCACATAAAGGGACATACTTCCGATTTTAATCAAGAGGTTAGCTCTATGCAGATTGAGCACAAAGACATTTCGGAAGCAAAAGCAGGTGATATAATCGGAATGAAAGTATTCCAGAAGGTTCACCCTCACGATAAGGTTTATAAAGTTACTCCTTAATCAGGGACGTTTCTTCAGCCAATCAGGGGACGGTTCTTTTGCCAATCGGAGAAGTGTTCCTTACTAAAAAATAACGCCACGCGGGTTTTCTTTGTTTTTGTCTAGGAGAAATGAAGTCGAAAGTATATTTTAAATCCATTTCCGGTTCTGTTGACCGTATAGAATGTATATGGACAATAGAATAAAAAGATACTCGAGAATAAAATATACCCTGGCCATAGTTGAGTTTGTTTACCTGTTGTTAATCCTGGTCCTGTTTCAGTTTTCCGGCCTGGCGATTCAGCTACGCATCAAAGTTTCCAGCATTTTTGGCAATCAGTTTTTCTTAGTCTTTTTTTATTGTTTACTATTATTTTCGCTGTACTTTATCCTTAATCTTCCCCTGGAATTCTACCGGTCTTATGCAGTTGAGCACCGCTTCGGGCTAACTAAGGAGAAATTTCCTCATTGGATTGCAGATAAAATTAAAGAATTTCTCGTAGGTTTTATCATTCTTATTATTTTAGTTGAAGGCTTTTTCTTTTTTCTAAGATACTATCCTGATAATTGGTGGTGGATAAGCAGCCTGTTCTGGATATTTTTCAGCGTGATTCTGGCGAAAGTATTCCCGGTTTTAATCGTCCCCCTGTTTTTTAAATACAAAAAAATTACCGATGAGGAATTGCGCCGGCGTATTCTTAATTTAGCCGACAGGATGGGGATAAAAATTCTTGAGGTGTATCAGATTGATTTCAGCAAAAAGACAAAAAAGTGCAACGCCGCTTTAGTAGGATTGGGAAAATCCAAGCGGGTGGTTTTGACCGATACTCTCCAGGGAAATTTTTCGCCCGATGAAATCGAGGTTATTTTAGCCCACGAGTTTGCCCATTTCCGCCTTAGGCATTTAATAAAAATGCTTATTCTGAACGCCGCGCTAATTTTGTTCATCTTTTATGTACTCTTTAAATTTGCTGGCTTGATTTTCAGCAGATTTAATTTAAATTTAGCCGATATTGCAGGTTTAGGTGTCTGGATATTCTGCTTTGCGGTTCTTCAGGCATGTTTTGTTCCTTTACTTAACTGGATAAGCCGCAATATGGAGAGAAACGCAGATCGTCTCGCAATTAAATTTACCCAGTTAAAGGATGGTTTTATTTCTGTGATGGATAAGCTAAGCCAGCAGAATTTAGTGGAGCGGAATCCCTCGCGCTGGATAAAGATTATATTCTTTGACCATCCGCCGGTTCAGGAACGGATTGCTCTGGCAGAAAATTATTTTCAGGGTGTCCCTGTTTCGGATTAAGATAGGACGAAGGAATTATGCAGATAAAGAATTGTGAAATTAAGGTAGTGCAAGATGATATAACTGAATTAAAGGTGGAGGCGATTGTCAATGCGGCCAACAACAAGCTTGTTATGGGCGCAGGTGTCGCGGGAGCGATAAAGAAAAAGGGCGGCAAGATTATCGAAACTGAGGCAGTAGCAAAAGGGCCTATAGGCATTGGCGAAGCCGTTTACACTCAGGGGGGGAACTTGTCTTCAAAGTATGTGATTCACGCAGCGACAATGGGAATGGATTTTGCCACTGACGAAGTAAAAATAAGACAATCCTGCGCAAGCAGCTTAGATGTAGCAGAGGAGCTTAAAATAAAATCAATTGCATTTCCTGCCTTGGGTTGCGGTGTAGGCGGTTTTTCTTATCTGGCATGCGCAAAGATTATGTCCCAGGAAGTCTTCAAGCATCTACGAGAGACGCCGGATTCGTCACTGCGCCAGATAATCTTTTGCTTATACGGTAAAGAAGCATACGATGTATTTAATGACGTTGTTTTTAGATATCTTGGACATATCACAGACAAAGTCCAGCAAGGCCCGTTTGTTACGGTTGATGCAATTATTGAGATAAACGACGGCATTGTTTTAATTGAAAGGAGTAATCCTCCTTTTGGCTGGGCTCTGCCCGGAGGATTTGTTGATTACGGTGAAAGTCTTGAGGAAGCGGTTATACGCGAGGCAAAAGAGGAGACCGGCCTGGATTTAGGGGATTTGAAGCAGTTTCATACTTATTCAAAGCCAGGTCGCGACCCTCGCTTTCATACTATTTCTACTGTATATATTGGGCGGGGAGTTGGCGAACCCAAGTCAGGTAGCGATGCAGCTAATCTTAAGGTGGTTAAGATAAAAGAACTTAAGAATTATAATTTCGCCTTTGACCACAAGCAGATCATTGAAGATTACTTAAAGTTAAATAAGACCAACATCTAATTTAAATTTTTTACCTTCTAGGATGAAAACCAATTATTCTCTTTTCCTTCACTGGCTTAGGCTGCAATAACTGTTTAATAGCTTCAAATATAGCTTTTATCTTTTCATCGTGATTCGCATATTTCCTCTCCAACGCCTCAAGCTTTATTGCTAAATCCTTATGAGTTAAGAG
>CAYMKG010000097.1:0-4822 GCA_964391145.1 uncultured Planctomycetales bacterium | reverse complement strand
CACCCCGCACCTTATTCTTTTTCACCCCCACACCCTTAATAAGGTGCGGGGTTCATCTACGTCTACGTCCCCAATTCCCAACTCGCCATGTATGTTCTTTGCTGAGGAGTGAGCCGGTCAATCTTTATGCCCAGAGATTTTAACTTCAATCTGGCAATATTCTTATCAATCTCTTCGGGAACCTTATAAACTTTACTCTCCAACTTTCTGTAATTCTTGCGTATATATTCAACGCTCAAAGCCTGATTGGCAAAACTCATATCCATAACCTGGGCAGGGTGACCTTCGGCAGCTGCCAAATTAATAAGGCGGCCTTCGCCTAACAGATAAATTCGGCGGCCGTTATGCAGAGAATATTCATCTAAACAATGGCGAATCCTTCTTTTCTGCTTGCTGATTTTAGAAAGAGAAACAATGTCAATCTCCACGTTAAAGTGCCCGGAGTTAGCCAAGATTGCGCCATCCTTCATTAATAAAAAGTGTTTTTTTGCAATAACATCTCTATCCCCGGTCGTGGTAACAAATATATCCCCTGTTCTGGCTGCCGCAGTCAAAGTCATAACTCGGAAACCGTCCATTAAGGCCTCCAGGGCCCGCAAGGGGTCTACCTCTGTAACTATTACGTTTGCGCCCATCCCTCTGGCGCGCATAGCTACGCCGCGGCCACAAAAACCATATCCGCAGACTACAAAATTTGTACCAGATAATAACCTGTTGGTTGCCCGAATTATGCCGTCAATCGTGGACTGGCCGGTGCCGTAGCGATTGTCAAACAGATACTTTGTGTTAGCGTCATTCACGGCGACTATGGGATATTTTAGCCTTCCCTCTTTCTCCAAAGCCCGCAGCCTTATTACGCCGGTGGTGGTCTCTTCCGTTCCGCCTATAACTGGTGACCTGCTGACGTGGTGAGTTGGTGACTCTTTATGAATTGTAGATACCAAGTCTGCACCATCATCCATTGTGATATCTGGCTTGATTGCTAATGCCGATTTTATATGGCGGTAATAGGTCTTATTATCTTCCTCCCTGATTGCAAATACCGCTATCTTTAAGTGCTTCACCAGGCTGGCTGCCACATCATCCTGTGTGGAAAGAGGATTGGATGCGCAAAGCGCTATCTTTGCCCCTCCGCACTTTAATACCTCTACCAGAACCGCAGTCTCTGTAGTCACATGCAGGCAAGCAGCAATGTTTATGCCTGCCAAAGGCTTCTGCTTTTGGAAGCGCTGGCGGATTAGCCCCAAGACCGACATATTGTTGCGCGCCCACTCAATTCTCAATTTACCTTTATTTGCCAGCGAAATATCTCTGATATCATATTTCATCTTCACCTCACAGTAACGCTATAACGCCTTCTGTAAATCCTTTACCCTATCCAATCTCTCCCAGCTAAATTCCGACCGGCCAAAGTGACCATAGCAAGCAGTTCTCTGATAGATGGGCTTCAGTAATTCCAGAGTTTTAATTATCCCCTGAGGAGTAAGGTCAAAGATTTTTCTTACCGCCTCAATTAATTTATCCTCCGGAATTTGAGAAGTGCCGAAGGTATCTACCATAACTGAAACAGGGTCTGGCCTTCCTATAACGTAAGCCAGCTGCAATAAACACTTCTCAGTCAAACCGGCAGCTACGATGTTTTTAGCAATGTATCGAGCCATATATGTCGCAGACCTGTCTACCTTGGTCGGGTCTTTGCCACTAAAAGCGCCTCCGCCATGAGACCCCATACTGCCATAAGTATCAACCATAATCTTTCTTCCCGTCATTCCTGTGTCCGATTGAGGTCCGCCAACGATAAATTTCCCAGTCTCATTAACATAATATTTTGTATCCTTATCAACCCAATCCTCTAATACCTGTTTAGCAATTGTGTCTATTATCTCCTGGCGCGCCTGCTTCGTGATAAAGTTTCCAGAACCATCGAGAATCTCCTCAGTATGCTGACAGGCTAAAACAACCGTATCCACCCTTTTGGGCTTATTATTTTCATACTCTACCGTAACCTGAGACTTTCCATCTGGGCCTAAGTATCTTAAGATACCCTTTTTTCTTACTTCAGCCATTCGCATTACCAGTTTATGGGCAAGCATAATAGGTAAAGGCATAAATTCCGGCGTTTCAGAACAGGCATAACCAAACATTGAATTATGCACAAATACTCCATTTGCAGAAAATACATTTTTTTCAGATATCTCTAAATCATAAACCTCGGCTTCGCCCTTTTTAAATTTTGTCCTTATAGTAGTAATCCCGAATGGTAAATTCCGGCCCAGCAACTCTTCTCCTATCATTTCCTCTTTACGGGGATGGGGAAGAAGAAAAATACTTCTTGAGTTTCTAGGTTTAACTTGAATATTTTTTAAATACATTTTTAGCCTTTGATTCTTCATAAGATGAAAAAATCCAATTTCCTTACCAAAATTTTGATAACTCTCAAATCCTGCTAAACTTAACACAAAACTATCATATTTAGATTTATATCTTTTATCTTTTCCTATAGGGGTACCTTTAGGACAATTAAAGAGTATGGAAGATTTAATCCTAAACTCATTTAATAATAACTGAGTCTCTTGTAATAATTTATAAGAAGAAGAGCCCAATCTAACTCTAACATTTTCTTTCTTTCTCCCTGTATTAACGACAATAGTTCCATCACTATCAAACAGCCCTCTTAAGTAAGCTTTTATTACATTCTTAGGAGAAAGAAAAATGGCTTGGGGAGTTACTTTTTGTGGAGCCTTATTATATCCTATCCCAAAATTTTCGAAATGCTTTCTAACTAAAACTGAGTCTACTTTTAAGATAAATGTTCCATCTTCTCTCTGGATTAATCTCCATTGGGTAGGAAATTTTTTATCTAATAATTTTTTAACCCTTAAGGCCTGTTCTCTATCCTTTCCGAAAGAAATTTCCATTAACATCTTATTACTACACGTACCATCGCCTATTAGTAGTCCCATTGTGTAAGCTATTTCTTCATCGAGGGTTACTTCTTCTGGTCCATATATTTTATGATTGTATTTAGTAAAAAACTCTCTCTTTTTTACTTCTGAAGTTATATATTTTGAAGAATTAGAATCGCTCGATTTTAAACAACATATATAATCTTTAGAATCTAATTTTAAAGCTTCTTTCCAATAAGTCTGACCTTCTTTGCTATAACAAAGAACTCTATGCTCAGGCGTACACTCTAAGCGCATCCCATTAGAAAAAATGAGCTCAATTATTTTCTTTATACCTGTTTTTCTTGCCTCTAATACTTTTTTCAAACCATAAGGAGTAACTACTGAATCTCCCTTCTTAATCTCTTCAATGGGTAAAAAACCTTTATCTGTTTTTACCAGTGAACCTTTCTTTATACATCCCTGGTCCCCTGCCCCGCCCTTGTCCACTCCCTGAGCGATATCGGGAGACTGATTATGAATTGCGTTGATAATTGCACAGGTCTGATAATCGAAGCCGTATTTAGAATGGGTGTATCCGATATTTTTTATGACATCGCGGGCAATATTATGAATATCCACATAGCCACGGGTGGTTATCTCACCCCCCACAATAACTAAACCCATAGTAACGTAAGTCTCGCAGGCTACGCGACCTCTTGAATCCTGCCTCAGGACGTCATCCAATACTGCGTCAGAAATCTGGTCGCAAAGTTTATCCGGATGGCCCTCCGCTACCGACTCCGATGTAAAAAATATTTTTGACATAAACTTACTCCTTGTTTTTAAAAACTCTTTCTGCCTTTTTGTAAATATCCTTATGCCCGATATCAAGCCAGAAATCGCTAAACACGTATCCATAAACTTTATCTTTACGGCTGAGCCAACCAATGTAACTACCAGCCGCATCCCCTGAATTAAGCGAATTGGCCAGATACTCTTTTATTAAGCGGAGTTTTACTTGAGGGAAATAATATAAACACATTGCCACCAAACTCGACTTCGGTCTCGAGGGTTTCTCGGAGAATTCAACGATTCGATTCCTTTTATTTATCCTTACCACACCGAAATGGCGGGCTTCGCGTTTATCCTTAATATCGAATAACCCCACACTTATTGAGGGATATTTCTTTCTGGCAAAGCAAACAAAATCCAATAGGCCGGCCTTAAAAAAATTATCTCCGCCCAAGACTAAGAAATCACCCCTATAATCTTCCTTGCAAAGAACAAAGTGCATATCTCCGATTGAGCCCAATTTATTCTCCGGGCCTGTGGACATATCGTTAAGCAATCTGACGGAGCGCCTCAGGGAACGAGGCAAACTGTCCCTCCACGCCTGGAACTGCTTAAAAAAGCGGTTATTGGTTACAACAACGATTCGGGATACGCCATTTAATTCTTGCGTTTTTTCTAACAGGTAATTAATAATCGGCTTTCTGCCTATTTTAAGTAATGGCTTGGGGAAATTTCTCGTGTGCGGATATAACCGTGTCCCGTAACCGGCGGCAAGAATGAGAACCTTCATTTCTCCTCTCTGCTCTTATAAACAAAAATATCGTCATATTGGTATTCCAAAGGGCGATTAAGAAAATCCAATTTCTTGGGGTCCTCAATAATAAGGTTGTAAATAGGCTTGTTCTCGAGAAGGCCGAATCTTTTGATCTGCTTAGCCGGCTGAGCGAATTTAACATCAGCTAACTTTGTGAAATGAGGATTTTTAATAATTGTTACGTTAATTCCCAAGCTAAGAGTAACCTTCGGTTCACCGTTTGAAGCCGTCACAAAATAAGCAGCTCCACCTGCTTTCTTGTATAGTTCATAGCGGGACTGAAAACGGCTACTTACCCAATTAGAGGTAACTAAATAATCCGGACCCG